>JALWZC010000105.1 GCA_027002875.1 Desulfurococcales archaeon | reverse complement strand
TTAATGGCTAGAATAGCTTAAAAGTATTATTAGAACATTACACTAATCGGTAATTACTGATCCATAGGGGGTGTATTAAAGGCTTGGCGGCAGTTGTTGCTGCTGAGAAAATCGCGGAGAGGATAGCTGAGCTAATAGAGGATGGTAGGATCGGTGAAGCAGTTGAATTATTCCTAAAACAGACGCTGCCAAACCGTTTAGACATACTTATATGGCTAGATCACGAGCAGAGATACCTCTTACTATCAAGGATACCTATCGAGGAGTTAAAGGGGATTATGGCTAAGCTACCAGAGGAGATCGCCTATGAGCTTCTAATGATTAAGGGGATCGACAAGATCGTCCGGATACTCCACGAAATGCCCTCTGACGACGTAGCTGATTTCCTCCTGAAAATACCGCCTAGGTACCGGATGAAAATACTAAGCCTACTAATAACGCCTAAAAGGATGGAGGTCGAATCACTACTGAAATATCCACCGGACAGCGTTGGAGGTGTAATGACTCCTCAAATACCAGTATTCTATAAGGAGAAGACTGTTAATGAAGCGATCGAGGAATACATGATCAAGGATAGCCTTGGACTATATGATAAACACCGCTACGTATACATAGTCGATAAGGGCAGGAAATTCATCGGCTGGCTAGACGTTAAAACCTTCCTAACAAGGCCTAGGGAAAAGAAGCTCTGGGAAGTAGCACAGAAACCACCAACGGTTGTTAACGTTAAGGCTGACAGGGAGGAAGCCGCCCGGCTCGCTATAAAGTATGATCTACTCGAGATCCCCGTTGTAGATGATGATTACAGGCTCCTAGGAGCAGTAACGATCGATGACGTGCTCGACGTCGTAATATCCGAGTTCGGGGAAGACCTGTTGAAATTCGGTGGATTCATGGATGCGGTGAGGGAGAGCTATATAATCGCGAAACCGACACGTATAGCTTTGAAGAGGATTCCAGCAATCATATACTTATACTTGATGAACTCTATAACGGGCTCGATCGTAGCCGGGTTCACATCAGTAATTGAGAGAGCCGCGATACTCGCTGCATTCCTACCAATGCTGTCAGATAATTCTGGAAACATTGGATCACAGGCTTCATCGATAATACTCCGAAGCCTCGTCATGGGCGAGATCGGTTCTACTTATAGGGATGTAATGCGTGTACTACTTAAAGAATTCCTCATAACATCGATCATGCTCTTATTCCTGGCTCCTATCGGCGCCTCGATAGCCTTTGCAATAACCTATTTCTCATCTATGAACCCTATGTATTCCCTCAAGGTTTCATTGATAATAGCGTCAGCACTAATAGTTTCATGCTATGTAGCCGATATGGTTGGAACACTACTACCGATAATACTGGCTAGGCTCCGCGTAGACCCAGCAGTTACATCAGCACCGTTAATAACGACTATTGGGGACATCGTAACTGCTTCGACATACTTCCTGGTAGCCGTCTCAATGCTAGGTTATAGCTAGTGCTTCATAAATACAAGCACGGCTACTATCACGACTAGCGTAACGATAATTCCAGCAGCTATCAAACCAGTAGACGGGATACCGCCGCCTCCAGTATTACTAGTAGTTGTTCCAGTAGATTCCCCGGTGCTTCCTCCTGCACTACTTGCTGCTCCTGCTCCGGTGCTAGTTGTTGTTTGTGGGGTAGTTGTTGTGGGTTGGCTAGGTGTAGTCGTGGTTGTGGGCGTACTTGTTGCGGTTGTAGTATTACTTGTTTTCTTTAAGAGGTTGCCGGGTGTGAATGTTGTATTCCATGTTTTTAGTATGTATACTAGCTGGTAGTTATCGCTGTATTTTGTATGTAGATAACAGTCATCAATAACGATCGTATACGTGGCGTTAAAGTTTATATCATCCCTACTAAGAGTTATCTCCTCCGATCGGATGCTTGTATCGTTGTCTGGATACATTTTCAACGGGCTCCCCCTAGGATATATATTGTTTCCCTTCTCATTCAGTACTTCAACGTTTATGAAGCCGTAAACATCTGCATTATTAGGGTTGTCGAGGCCGATATAGATCCTTATACCCAAGTACTCAGTGCTAAACTTGAATTCTAATGTTAGGCTTTTAGGTGTAGCTCGGTGAACAGTGCTCTTAGGCTTGAATAGGTATAATCCGCTGGATGCAGGCATAAACGGGTTATTGGATGAGCCGAATAGTAATAAGTCGCCATTTCTTAGGGGAAAGACTATGGAGATCTCCTTATAATTTGGAAGCTTTATAACGCCTCCAACATCGATTACTGATCCCTTCAACCTACCAATATATAGTACTTCCCCGTTTAACGGCTTTATTGTTAATAGCCCGGGTGCTAGGTATTGTATAATACCATGTACCGGTGAATAGACTTTTTCAATGGAAACAGTCGTACCGGAGATCTTTACCATGTAGATCCCCATGTAGCTACCCTTCTTGCCGTTCACAAGTACCGTGGATTCATCGATCCATGCATGGCTTGGCTCAATGGTTATGGATTTATAGTTGTATAGTAGGATCTCGGACAAACCTAGAGACCCGGGATCAATTATACCTAGTGACTGGTTCGTCGAGACATCGAATACTATGAGGCTACCATTGCTATACTGTGCTACGAGGTATCTTCCGTCCGGGGAGACAGTATATAGGTCGGGATAATCAAGGCTAATTTTCTGGATACTGTAATCCTCCAGGTTTATAATATACTGGCCGAAAAACCATAGAGGCCCTACTCTCTTATAGAAGGGGTAACCTGAAATCCTCTTTCCGGTTTTGAGAATAGTTATTACGTGATACGTCCAATCCTTGTTCTCGACATCAATGTATCCTAAGTAATACTCTGGTGTTGGCGAGTTCTTTTCAGCAATTATGTAGAGTTTATCATTGTAGTACGTAGAGGCTTTTAATGATTTAACGTCGTGGGGGGCTTGTATACTAGTGTTAATACTGTTATCTAGGCCGAGGAGGAGCATGTACTTGCATGGGAGGGTTATGTATGCAGCGTATTCATCAAGTGGTTGCAGTATGTATGATTTATTTAAGTCTTTAATGGTGTATTTCTTATAATGGCTTACATCATCCAGGTCAACGATGTATGCGTTCACCGTGTCAATTGGTTCTGTTGAGTAATATATGGCTATATTGTTCCCGATCTTATACTTGAATAGAAACGTGAACGAGATCGGTGCTTTGGAGATATATTTGTATAACGGCCATTCATCGCTGGGTATATTCAATCTATACTTCATATACGCGTATTCTAATAGGGGGGATGGCGTAGTTATGCTGAATAGTGGTGTAGATATAGTAGCTATCAGTAATAGTACTATTAATATCCTAATCATAAACTAACACCTAATATATTTCATATTATCTCCAAAAAATAAGTTTTAATAAAACACTGAAATAGTCTGATTAAGTATAGTTCTAGGATTCTACTTTGTAATTAGCTGGTTAGTTTTCAATGCGTCGAGAACCCTCATCCCCGGCTGTACATATATTATTCTAACACCCGATTGGGCGAGTATGTTTTCAACGTTTGGTCCTAGAAGGGGTGCTAGGACTACTTGGACCCCACTGCTTAGAAGCCATTGTGCAAGCCCTATACCGGCTCCCCCTCCGCCGTAGGCGTATGGGTTTGGTATAGAGTTGACGTTGACTGGTTTAGAACCGGAGATGTCTATGATTGTTATGAATGGGGCCCGTGCAAATACACCGGCTACGAGGGCGTTGAGCCCATTAGGATCATTTGTTGGGACAGCTACACGTATAGCGCCGGGTGGGGGAGGCGGTATAGGCTGTATTG
>JALWZC010000104.1 GCA_027002875.1 Desulfurococcales archaeon | reverse complement strand
TCAAAACAGATAAATAAGTGATACAATCGTAGAAAAACACGGGTTACTAGTAATGAATCCGCTGAACCGCGTCTTCCTATTTAACAGGTTTAACCTGATATATTTACTTACAGCCCTCGCCGTAGTTGGAATAATAACTTCTAGTATATCATTAGCAATTATTTACCTAGGCGAAGCAGCTAATCGAGCAACACAAATGCTAGGCTATCACTTAGAATACCTGGTTAGTTCGACGGGAACGAGTGCTCCTTGGATAATAGATCATGACTACTCGGGAACCCTTAGATCCAACGGGTTGATTAGCAAGTATATGAGAATGTATGCTGAAGCCTACGAGATACGCCCAGAGTACTTGAAGCTAATATTTGTAAATGAGACTAACAGAACAACGATCAATATTAGATACACTACGCTATACACGATCTACGTTGAAGGCCTCAAAAACACTTACTTAATAATCAATAGAGTTGGCGTTGGAACATATAAGTATGGCGAGTCGAAACCAGTTACTGGCGGGGTATTAAATGTTAGCGGTTATTATAACGTATCAATTACGAATAATGAGGAAATAGATCTAGGAACGCTACTCGTAATCAACTATGCTATCCCTAAGAGCTTTATTAAATACCGACCAATACTACACAAGGACTATGTTAATGCTACAAGGAAAGTATTGGGTAAATACACCAGCGCCCTATACTACAGCGGCGATATGGTAACGGAGCTGTCCGGGAATCTCTTAGAAGAATTAATCAGTAAAATAACCCGTGGCTCCGGATTAATATTCATTACCGGGAGCCTAGAGAAATGCAAGTCGATCCACGAATACTTATCGAGAAACTACCAACAAATAACTCTCAACGTCTATGTGACGAAGATAATAGGTGGAGAAAGACAAGTTTTAATGATTAACGGGCACGTATTCGTAGTTTACATTATTCTCCTAAAAACAAGTGATCTACTCTACACGTATAGTGTACAAGCATCACTTGCAAGATTGGAGAAAATAGCTGCAGAACTTGATGAGTCGGCTTCACTGCACGGCTACGTTTCCGGTATTCTCAATTATCCATTGTATGATGCTGTTAGTAACATGGGTAGTATGGAGTTCCTCGTTAGATTATCGGTTATCCTATCCCTCCTACCAGCCCTAGTGATCGTATGGATCTCTGCGTCCTACATACCCCCCGCAATAATCTCGATGACGCGTAGACAAATAGCATTACTAAGAATTAGGGGGATCTCCTTATCAAAGATTAAGTCAACGTATACGCTTGCTTTAATAATATACGTCGTTATAGGTTCGATTGCCGGAATACCCTTCGGCCCATTAATCGCACGAATACTCTACCCTTCAACACCTCTCGGCGTATATCAGCTCGTAGGTTTCGTATCCGATCCCTATGCTTTGATAAGTATTATAGCCTTCGTAATCATACTAATGATCGCTTCGATTAGGAAGAGCTTCCACATAATAAGGGATATTTCACCGGTTGAATATACTAGGCCGACTTTGATTGCTGAAACCCCTATTATTAAAAAAGGCTTAACACGGGGCACCGTCCTATTATTAATCCTAAGCATATACTATCTACTTCGAATACTCGATATCCTGGATCCCTATAAGCTGATACAAAACCCGATTCAGTCCCCACTACTAGGAATAGCAATAATATTCATGCTAATCCTAGAACCGATAATGTTGTTCTTCGGCCAAGTAATACTAATCTACACTGTTGCTAGAGTACTAATATCATATCCTGAAACAGTGTCTAGGATAATAGCGTGGATCGGCGGCTTCTTCACGAAAAAATTCAAAGCGTTAATAGGTCGATTTGTACTAGTGAAACCCGCGAGAATATCCCTATCAATAATTATTAGTAGCTTCGCGTTAAGCATCCTACTACTAGGACTCCTCGGAACAGCTAGCTCAACTGCGGCATTTACACAACTCGGAAAAATATCAACAGGCGACGTAGACTACTTAATATATACATATGCCTATATACCCCACAACGAGTCATTGAAGAGTGCGTTGGAAAACATTTCTAGGACTATTACACCCGCAATCGATGGATCATATACCTATATGCTCATATATATTGGCGAAACAACCTTCGATCCTGAAAACGATTATACGGCACATAGTATACCGGTCTACATGCCTGGTAAACCGAATGTTTGTGGTATGAATGTAAAGGTAACCGATGGCTACATTCTTTACCCAAACTACATAATACTGGTACCGAATAATTATACAAGCATAGTATACCTGCCGCAAAACCTACTATTAAAAGGAGACTACCGAGGAGTGATGGATGCGCTGAGGAGAGGGGATACGAGTAGATTATTCATAGTTAAGGGCGGCTACGAACTACCCGAAAACCCATCTACAAGTGTTAGGATAATGGTGAAAACTAATGGGACCGAAAAAGTATTAAAGAATGCTGAAGCAGCTTATCTCCGAAACCTTCCCGCACCCCTAGTAATCTACCACTCGATAGGATACGTAATAGGAGGGTTTAAACAGACTAGTATAAGCTTCGGACCCATGAGCAGAATCGAGATCGTACTTGTTAATACTCCAGGCTTAGTAGTGAATCAGAAATTCTACGATGAACTAAAGGACTACTTCTCGAGTGATAGGGAGAGCTGCTTCATAGTAGCATACATGGTTAAGGGGAGTGTTAACGCTGATAGATTACCGGGAACCTATCATGTATACCAGGCTAGCGGGATTAGGGACATGTTCAGCAATGCCGCAGATTTTTATAGGATGAGCTTCGATACAAACACTGCTACGGGGCTCTCATTATTCATACTATCACTAATCATAATAGCACTACTATCCTACACGATAATCTACGAAAACCTCTACACTTACACGCTACTAAGGGGTAGAGGTGTTTCATCAAGGATCATCTACCGGCTAGCAGTAGCTGAAGCAGTATCGATCAGCTTATTCGCCGTAATACCCGGAGTAATCCTAGGAATAATACTAGCCTATGGGCTCCCAACGACAAGCCTAGTTAGGCCCGGGGGAACGGGTTTAACGATCCAGGATGCTTATGGTGTTAGGTTTACCCTTATACTAACGCCGATCTCTCTCGTCTATATTATCCTTATCCCGCTCCTAATCGTCTTCGTGTCATGGATAATCATATACTTAATGTACAGGAGGGTTGCACGTGAAGCGATACAAGTCATTGGAAGCCATATCTAAACCATATAGGGGTGTCTAGGCGGGATGAGTCTCTCGCAATGGCTAAAACCGGATAGGATTAAGCCGGAAAGCTTCGAGTCTAGCGGGGTTGAAGTACGGGTTGAAGAAGTCGTTAAGATCTATAAGTTGGGTAGGGGTATTGAGGTACAAGCACTCCGCGGCTTAACCCTACGCGTCGATCCCGGTGAAGCCGTTACCGTTATGGGGCCTAGTGGTAGCGGTAAAACAACCCTGCTAAACATGATCGGCGGAGTAGATTACCCGACGGGCGGCAGGGTAATCGTTGGGGGGATCAGGGTGCACGAGCTACCCGAAAACCTCCTCGAGAAGTATAGGCTTGGAGTAGTAGGCTACATATTCCAAGCCTTCAACCTAATACCAGTACTAAACGCTGTAGAGAACGTTGCAGTTCCAATGATAGCCTTCGGAGTACCTAGAAGTATACGTGTTAAGAGGGCCAAATGGCTATTGGAACAAGTAGGCTTGAAGGAGAGGATGATGCATCGCCCATCAGAGCTTAGCGGTGGTGAGCAGCAGAGGGTTGCGATCGCTGTAGCATTAGCGAATGATCCACCATTAATACTAGCCGATGAACCCACCGCGGAGCTGGATACTAGTAACGCATTGAAGATAATAGACCTACTAGTCAAGCTCAGCAGGGAACACGGTAAAACAGTGATTGTTTCAACACATGATCCAAGAATAGCTGTTAGGACTAATAGGATATTCATGCTTGAAGACGGTAGGATTAAGGGGGTACACACACCCACTGAAATAACCGGCGGCGGTGAAGAATTATTGACTACTGAAAGCCTAGCAGACTTGTTAAAACAGAAGCTAGCAGTAGCCGAGAAACAACTCGAAGAACTAGTAGCTAGCTATATGAAGAGGGAGATAAGCTTCGAAGAATTCGACCGGGAATACCAGCGAATCCGCGGAGTAATAAATGGATTAAAAGAACTACTAGCCAGTATGGGCTATCACCAGTAAATAAAGCCGGTTTGAATATAGTAATAAGTCATTTGAAACATGGAAAAAGGCTTCATCGATTGTGTTCCTTGCTAGTAGCTTCTTTTAAAAGCCTTTCCACAATTCCTAGAACTTTCTCTGCATATGTAAGAGCTTTCTCTCCATCAATCTTAGTATATAATTCCTCGGGGGTATCCCTGCTTCTTCATCACCATACATAGCCAGTTCTCTTTCCTTCCTGAGAGATCTGGAGGTAGATACTAGTTCATCCAAGTAATCCCTAAACCACTCAGGGAATCTATCAATTTCCCTCCTAAGAATAGGTGATACATCGTGCCATTTAGGAGGTTCTACGCCGGCTATTCTAAGTGCAGCCTTTTAAGCTAGTTCTACAGCTTCTTGATACTATCTTACAACGTATGGATAGTTTCCAGATTCAAATGCTTCTCGAGCATGTTTGATCCTTTCTCTGGATTGTCTTATGTATGAGATAGCTAGTGATAGATTATTCAGATCTCTATCACCTCTCCAAACTTATAGTCTTTCTTTAGTCTCCAATACCATTTCCTACCTATCCAGACCCTCTCAGCCCCTAATTCTTCAAGCTTCTTCTTTAGATTTAATAGGTTCTTTTTAAAGAAGCCTCCTTTATCATAGACTATAACTGCGTCCTCAACCATGTCGAGGTAAAGGGGTGAAACATGTTTTGCTTCATCGGGTGTCTTAATTATTGGTGAAATCGATACAGCATATCCCTCGTCGAGAAGCTTATCCAGGAGATCATCTATCTTCTCTTCAGCTCTTAAATACATCCTCGTACGTTCAAACCTAGACCTAGGCAAGTCTTCAATGATGATTAAAAGGTCTAGATCACTACCACGCTTAGCCTCGCCTCTAGCAACGCTACCGTAAACAACTACCGAGATAAGCCTATCACCGAAAATATCTAGGAGAGCATTCAATAGCCTCCTTACAGTAGACCTATATGGTTCAGCGATATGCTCTATACCCTCTTTAAACACTGTATATCCCCTATCCCATAATACCTCTATATAAACATGGTTAATTACCAGTCCCAGACTCCAAATACTATTTGGTGAATACTATGTTTAAACTACATCTACCAGGCTTATATGGCTCCATAGTCTTTATGCTACAATAAGCATCTATAAGCTTCCATCCAGCCTTTTCACCCATTTCGACTATTTCGTGCATAGAATATATTTTTAGATCATAGGATACTTCATCTATAAACAATAGATCCTCCTTCATTTTGCGGTAGAATCTCCATGATACATGTAGTATTGATCTAGCAGGTTCATATGTTGCCTTACTGATTAACGCGTATTCACCGAGATCCTTATAATGACTAACATCCTCATCTAGGGCTCTATAATCTAAACTCTCGATCGATGCGTGGTTTAACAACATGAAATAGCCTCCTTCTTCCACTATTCCATAGATCTTTTCTAATAATTCTAAATCCTTAGCCTGATCAAGACTGTATCCTATTAGTGTCGTCCAATTCATGAAGACTAACTTGAACTTCTCCCGGCTGAATATTTTGTCTATATCGAAAGCATTCCCATGCATAAATTCAACTTTATCATATACATTGTATTTCCTAGACTTCTCGACAGCATCCTCTATGAAGAGATTTGAATAATCAAGACCAGTTACGCGGTAACCCATCATGGCTAGGTTTATCGCTATCCTACCATTACCACATCCTAGATCGAGTATTCGATCACCCGGTTTTACACCGTATTTCCGCAATAGCCGTGCTATATGTTCTGCTTCTTCCCTAGCCCTCCGCCATCGATGATTCAGTACTATGAGGAATAAATGGGCTTTATTAAGGAATAGCTCATCTATCAACGATTCTACCCGATAATCAATAAGCACCACTCTCCATTATATTCATTCATGGTGTAGTATCTCAAGGTGTTTATAAAGTATTTATGAGATAGGATCGGGAATAATAATGGTTTAACCAGTTTGCTCCCGGCGTGTATTTCCCGAATTTATAGTTTAAACCCTCTGCGACGTAGTTGTTCATAGATGTTTTCAACTAGTCGGGGCCCGAAGCCGGGTAAGCTTAATAGTTTTTCGCGTGGAGTAATTGCTAGTTCTTTGAGGCTTCGTATACCGCTGCGTATTAGTGTACGGGCTCTAACCCGGCCAATACCCTCTAATGATACGAGTTCTAATGCATCCTCCTTTACCCCGTATTCCAGCCTAATACTCAGCCTGTACAATTTTTCGCCGAGAACTAGGTTTCCAGTTTCTTTCGAGATCCTTGCTAGTGAAGAGGTGATCCATGCGGCTGTGTCTCTAGCACTATAAATATCGCCGGGTCCTACACCTAGCTCTCTACTGATCTCATCCTCCCTAACCTCGTTAATCCACATACTCAGCATTCTTGCCTGGGCATAGGCTTGAAGCCATTGATCATACTCGTACTCGTCAAGCTCCGGCGGACTAGGGATTTTACCCTGAGCGGCTAGGTCTAGTGCTTCTTCCTCCAGCCTCTTAATGACTCGGTAGGATATGTATGGTCTGCTACGCCTATAATCGGGGGTTAGAGCGACAACGTGGAGGAGCCATAATGTGCCCGGATCACTTTTACCCGCTATTTTCTCTTGGAATACATGTGTTGTCAACGGGTCTAGGTAGGTTATAGTTGTTAAGTATCCGAGCCTTGTAGCCCTATAATCATCCTTACCCCCGGTGATCATACCCCACTTGTAGAGGTCCTCGACAATTTCGAGAAGCCTATACTTCAACTGGGAAACGGTTCCATACTGGTACCGGAAGAGTGTTTTGGAAAAAGTTTTCAATGCTTCATCGATGCTTCTAGCCTGCCCAGTTGCGATCAATGCTAGTAAGTGTATTCTTAAACTACGCTCAGTGCTGAGCTTGCTCTCAACGCTTTCGGGCTTACCGTGGATGTATCGTAATCCCTCGGTTAGGCTTGATGCATCGTAGATTATTGATTCACCAATAGGATCATACTGCGGCCTCCCAGCCCTTCCAGCCATCTGCTTATACTCGAAGATCCTTATACCCATCATCCTACGCGTTAACGGATTATAGCGTTTAATCGATACTAATACCCTCCTAGCTGGGAGGTTTACGCCTGCGGCAAGAGTTGGCGTTGCGAATACTGCCCGGATAACTCCGCTGCGAAATCCTTTCTCCACGGCTCTACGGGCAGCGGTACTGAGCCCCGCATGGTGATAGGCTACGCCGTGCTTCACTAGTTCGGATAAGTTTGTCCTTTCACTACTACTAGGAGACTCCTTTAACTCTTCTAGTACTATTTTCAGCTTATCCTTATCGATCAAGTAGTTTAACAGGTTCATATGCTCGGATAATCTCCAAGCCCACTCTTCAGTCCTCCTACGATTATTAACAAATACTAATACTTGACTACCCCTAGCAACGCTCTGGAGTGCAATGCTCAGAGCCGGGTTTTCCAGTCTATGAATAATCCTCTCAATCCTCTCGCCGCTATCCGTTATAAATACTATCCTATTCCTCCTCCGATCAAACACACCCTCAACGAGTTTCACAGGTCTCCAATCAACGGTTACAAGTTCTGCATGAAGCCATTTAGCTAGTTCTCCAGGATTACCGATCGTTGCCGATAAACCTATGATCTGAGTGTCCGAGCCTAGTAGGCGGGCGAGGATCATTTCTAGGATGGGCCCCCTCTCAGGATCTCCAACCACGTGGAGCTCGTCGACAACCACTACACCGATCCTACTGAGCCATGCAGGGCGTAAGCGTAGTAGGCTGTCGAATCGTTCATAGGTTGCAACTATTAAATCGTATCTTCCAAGATGCTCTCCAGGTGATTCATAGTCTCCAGTACTTATACCGATCCTTAACCCTATCCTGCCCCAAACCTGGAATTCTTCGTATTTCTCACCGGCTAGGGCTTTTAATGGTACTAGGTATAAGCCTATGTATCCATCAAGGGCTTTCCTTACTAGGGCTAGTTCTCCAATAAGCGTTTTACCACTAGCAGTCGGAGCTACTACTACCTGGCTCCTACCATTCAGTAAACCCTTCCTAACAGCTTTTTCCTGGAGAGGGTTTAGTTCTTTAAACCCCCTATCAAGTAGGACATCTACTACTTCTCTAGGCAAACCATGACGTATTAGGTCCTCGATCCTCACTATCCTATACACCAATCTTAAAGCCTTTAACTCTACCCTCATATCTCCGCATTGTTTAAAACGTGGTATTTTATCTTCTTTAGACCTTTATAATACATGATACGCGTGTAGAGTATTGATGCGTGGCGGTGTTTGCATGGCGAGGAAGGAGTTCCACATACTTGCAAGCATCTACGAGGTTGAAGATATTATTTCGAAGTATATCGAGCTTAAACCACTAGGTACAGAAACAATACCTCTCAGCGAAGCTCTGGGCAGGATTGTTAGTAGGGATATATATGCGGGAATAGATCACCCCCCGTTCGATAGGAGCACGGTTGACGGCTACGCTGTTAGATCGATTGATGTATCGGGTGCAGACGATCTCCATCCCGTAAAGCTCAGGGTTATCGGGAGAGTTGAACCTGGTGAAAAGCCCAGTGTTGAAGTGGAGCCTGGAACGGCTGTAGAGATTGCTACTGGAGCAATGATTCCCCGGGGGGCTGACTCGGTTGTAATGGTTGAGTATACGAAGAAGCAGGGTGAAAGAGAGATCCTCGTTTATAGGGCAACGATACCGGGCGAGAACATATCCGTTGCTGGAAGCGATATTTCAATGGGAGACCTCGTAATACCTAGGGGAACAATGCTATCCGAGAAAGAGATCGGGCTCCTCGCGGGCTTGGGATATGACAGGGTTGAAGTCTACCGTAAGCCGCGCATAGCGGTATTCTCAACTGGTAACGAAGTAGTAGAGCCGGGAGATGAACTTGTTGAGGGGAAGGTCTACAATGTAAACGGCTACCTCGTCACCAGTATGCTTAGAAGCATTGGGGCTGAACCAGTGTATTTGGGGTTGTTGAGGGATGACTACAGTGAAATGTATAGTAGGATTAAGGATGCACTGGAGAAATACGACCTGGTAATTACAAGCGGCGGTACTAGTGCAGGGCTTGGAGACCTAGTATATAGGGTTTTCAACGACTTAGGAGAGCCGGGCGTCGTTATCCATGGGTTAAAGATTAAGCCTGGTAAACCGACGGTTTTCGCAGTAGTCAATGGGAAGCTCTTAATTGGATTGCCGGGTTTCCCATTATCATGTTACATGGTGTCTAATAATATTGTTAAACCATTGATATCGAGGATAACAGGCTACGTGATCCCAGAGACTGTGAGGGTTAAAGCGAGAATACCGTACCAGTTGAGGAAGCCCCTAGGTAAGGCGTGGTTTATACCAGTAGCCCTCGTTGAAACAGGTAATGGATATACTGCGTACCCGGTATCTATGAGGAGCGGAAGCATATCACCACTAGCTTATGCGGATGGATACATGATCCTCCCCGAAGACAGGGATCTAGTATTTATGGATGAAGAAGTAATAGTTGAACTGTTTAGGGATAAATCGAAGATACCGAGGTTAAACATTATCGGCAGTAATGATTACGCCCTCTATAGGATTATTGAAGCGGTTAACATGGCGAATAATGCTAGGATAATAAGCGTTGGAAGTACTGCAGGGTGGAGAGCGGTGCAGAGGGGTGAAGCAGATATAGCTCCAACACACCTCTTAGACCCGGAGACTGGGGAATACAATAAGCCATATGTCGAGAAGTACGGGTTAACCGGGAAAGCGGTATTGTTTAGAGGGTATGAGAGGAGGATCGGTATAGTAGTTGCTCCGGGGAATCCCAAGAATATTAGATCGATAAGAGACTTCCTAAGGCAAGACGTAGTAATCGTCAATCGAACCAGGGGTTCAGGGATAAGGGTTTACCTAGACCAACAATTAAAGAGTATAGCCGAAGAGGAAAACGTGAAGTTTGAGGACCTGGTAAAGAAGATTAACGGTTACTTTTACGAGGTTAAAACACACACTGCTGTAGCGGCTGCCGTAAAACATGGGAGGGCTGATGCGGGAGTAGCTGCTGAAATAGCCGCTAGGCTCTACGATTTAGAATTCATACCTCTTACGTGGGAGAAGTACGACTTCTTAGTACCGCGGGATAGAATGTCTAAGAGGCATGTATCATTCTTTATCGAAGCACTCCGGGATACGAGTATTAGGAGCCTGATAAACAGCATACCCGGCTATAGAGCCCATGAAAATACAGGATATCCCTATTAATTAATAGGTTTCTCCAGGCTCTTCCTCCCTTAAAAGCTTCATGATTGCTGGCTTGAATACTCGGTTATGGAAATACCTGTGATCACTAGTATGGATATCTATTATAACCCCGTACTGTAACGCGTAGTAGACTAAGCCGGTTGATAGCGTCAACGAGGATATTACGAGGCTTATCAACGGGTTGATCCTTACATCGATTTTTTCCTTAAACACCCTTATACCAAGTAGATCCGTGATCTTCCTATCAAGGTTTTTCTCATGCTCATAGTGTTCATTGAATGATTTGAAAGCATTATAGAGGTATAAACCGTTTACAAGAGAGAATACAGCGGCTAGCATGATGGCTATGAGGTAATCGTACTGAAACAATAAGCTTAAGTATCCTGCAATTAATACCCCCGGGTAATAACTAATCCTAGGCCTCCTAATTAATGTCAAGTTTTCCAATTCCTCTCCAAGTATTTTCCTACCCTTGACTCTTTCAAGTATATCGTCTATTTGTGAATAATAGTGTATAGAGTACTCGATGTGTTTTCCGATTCTGTAAACTATTAGTAACGCTGTTATGAATAATAGCGTGAAGCCTAGGAAGCCCGAAAACATTACGCCGGCATCGATGTATATATTCGTCAGGTCAAGGACCGTGATCGATACTATCCAGAATATGAGGGTCCCAGCGCCTAGGCCGGGCAGCCAAGGCCCGATCTCCTCGATCCCTCCCAGATCCCTAGCGATGATGTCGAGGGCTTTAACGAGGCCAGTGATCCTTGTGCTGCTTGTCTTCACTTAGTCGTTCACCTCTGATAATTCTATCAACTTTGTATAAGTACCTGCTGGTTCGAACAGCTTCAAGGGATACTTCCCGTAGTTTTCCATGATATATTACATAGTGCTTCCTATTAATCTCCTCCCTACTAATTATCTTGAATACCTCCTCTACCATCCAGTGAAGCTGGGTACAGTGCAGGCTTCCATCCACGGTTACAACGACTACTTCACTATAATTCCCGCGAGCCAGGATCCCCGCTAGTTTGAAGCCAGCCATGTTAACATGCTCCGCTTCTAGGCAGACGCTTAGAACACCGTATTCTTCACTGGGAAATTCCTCTAAAACCCATGGATGTTCAACTTCAACACATCTGCCTATGATTAATAATTTATCCTTATCCCTGAAGAGCCTCGATTTAGCATTTATATCGATAAGCCTCGGTATACGGTAAACCAATAACCAGGCTCCCCCCATAGGGGCTCGTGGTTATAGATACAAGTTATATAGGATCAAGGAATAATATATAAGTGGTGCAGGGATATGCCCGAAGTTCGTACGGGGCCCGTAAGAGTTAGCGGCTACGCGATCAAGCTTAGGAGGGTTGTAAACGCTGCCCTCAGAGATTATTACAAACAGAAAGTTCTGAGTGCTAAAGAGATAAACAAGCTTATAAGCGATCTAAACGCTGCAATATACAATATCCTCGTCGAGAAATTCGAGGTGCCGAAAGATGCCGTAGTCAATATTATCCTAAACTATGACGTTGAAGACGGACAGTTTAAGATCAAGGATATTAAGATCGAAGTATTCGACTTAAACGAGATACTTACTAGGAATACTACGATGGAGATAAAGAAGAAGCTCGGTTTAGAACAGTAAAAGTTTACTCTCCCATAACTAGTTTATGCGTGGAATGATAAGGATTGGGCTCGATCATAGCTGGTATAATACAAGAGGAATACGGTGTTGATCCGGCTGAAAACTACGAGAAGACTAGGAAAATATTGTTGGAGAACTATGCGGAGGCGGATATTGTATTATTACCTGAGTACAGTATGGTTAATGTTCTCGGAGGATTAAAGCCTAGAGAAGTACTTGAAAAGGCTGAAAGGATAGAGGACAGTACTTATCTATCTAAACTATCTGACCTCGCGGGGAAGCTTGGGACAACGATTATAGCACACTTCCTCGAGAAAACTGATAAAAGTAAACGGCAAAATAATACTGTCATCGTGAAACCCGACGGTTCTGTCGAGAAAGCGTATAGGAAAA
>JALWZC010000103.1:10513-41686 GCA_027002875.1 Desulfurococcales archaeon | reverse complement strand
TCCTACTTTCTCTGCAATTTCCGACTGCGTTCTCTTCTCATCTAGTATTATTGACGCTATATATACTGAGGCAGTCGCAACTCCTAGAGCACTCTTACCGTTGGTTAATCCATTCTTGTATGCTAATTGTGCAAGATAATTGGCCATATACATTATTTTATTTGATAAGTTTAGCCTAGTTACGAGGTATGGTATAAAGAAGGAGGGATCATCCCTTTTTATCATCTTGTTAATATCAGTTATTTTCTCATGTATTATTCTATCGGCTTTCCAAAGCCTACCCTTATCTATTCCTACTTCCCTAGTGAATATTCTAATCGATTTTGGAATACCATTGATTTTATATGCTAAATATATTGATGCAGCAGCTAATGCCCGAAGAGTCTTATCCTTATAATTCGATCCTTCCACCGTTTTTCGAAGAATTTGTGCTGCTGTTTCATTAACATAGCTTGGAGGATTTAGTAGCCTAATTAGATCATTTAAATGTCTCAACGCTTTTTCAATTATTTTCTCCTTTCTATTAACCCTAGTGTTCTTCTGTGCTCTCTTAATCTTTCTCCATTTCTCGCTTCTAAACCGGCCTTTAGGACCTGTGTCACCAATGCCGCGGTCATGGATCCTATTTGTATGCGACCCGCTTGTCCTTGGGAGTACTTGTTTGTTATCGTAAATGCGGAACTCGTATCCTCTATCCAATATATGGTCTTCAATCACCGTTCCGCATTTTCTACAAACATATTCGTGTGTTTCGGGATCAAAAATTATATCCGTACTACCACAGACTGGACATTTTAAGTATTCGTATTCAAACCTCGTATTTAATCACCTTTTCCTCCTCTTACGCCTCCCCCCTCCCTTTCTCCTCTTACCCTTCTTACCATAGCGTTTTGTCTTCTTCCTTTCAACCCTATAGTAAACATTTGAGCCCAGTTCTATGAACTCGGCGTACTCGTGTGCTATCGGTTTTACGACGACGTAGGGTGAGTCTACTCTTCCTATTACGTCGATTACCTTGCCGATCTTTTTTAGATCCTCATCATACACTGAAGCACCTACTAATCTACGGGGATCCTTCAGTAATGATTGAACAACGATTAATCCATTCCTAGTCTTATTAAATACTCTTCCAAGCTTCCTCATTCTTCCACCATAAAATCTTTGGGAGGGGGTGTTACGTGATTATAGTTTTCTGTTTAATAACTAAAGAATTGGGGTTAATGGAACCCCGTGTTCCAGTGACTCGGTAATACCGAAATATTTAAATGTATGCGAAATTTTCCAGTAATACAATTTATATTAGAGCGTGTGTATTACTGTCCTGTTAATACCATAATTACTCATCGACGCTTAGACTTTATTTGCCCGGCAATCTTTCTAAGTGTTTGAAGCTTAGAATCAGTCTTGTCAACGATAACACGACCCCTCCTCCCCCACCAGTTTCTCGGATATGCTTTTTCTGCCTCAATTACGGGGTTTAACCCTAATTCTTCGGCTGCTTTTGCTATCTCTTCGAGAGATGGGCCTGGTATTGCTTGGCTGAGAGGTATTCTTCTCCCCTCGATACGGGATTTCCGAGAATCCAAGTATTCCGGGTAAACTACTATTTTCTTACCACGGTATTCCCTACTCAAAACGATCCCTTTTTCATAGCCAGTTTTTAAGGGAAGACATTTCTACACATATAGATTAAAGAATAAGAATGTGCTAGGCTTCTTTTCTAACAAGTACTCCATTTAACACTCCATCCTGTCCAGGCCTTGAAGTTATACGTACTAACCCCAGTTCCGTCCTAACAATTGTCCCCTTAGTGATATAGTTTCCTCTTACTAATTGAGGATTTGATGGTGTTTCAACAATCTCTAGTATTTTGAGCTTTTTGACGATTTTAGATTCTTTATCTGCTACATTTACATAGCTAGCTCTTTGCAGTCTTACCTTAGAATTTCCCCCTCTCACTCTGATAATTTTCACTTTATCCTTCGAACCCAGCTTAGTCATTGTTGGTGGTCTACCTAGTTCGTGCTTCCTCTTATTTCTATAGCGAGCTTTTTTACCACCAGTTGGTTTCTTTAGATCATTCCCCTGATACCAAGCCATAAAATCCACCTTTGATAACTATTTACCCCCTATATCCTACGGGCTGTTAATGATATGATGGATTATGGGATTTTATAAGGGTTTCCTAGATAACAACTTACTTATCGGTTGTAAAGTGTCACTATATTCTTCCGGGTTTAACCATGGGATTATAGCTGAAAGCACTGCTTGGTATGATAAGTCTGTTCTAGTAATGAAGCCCTGCGTGTAGTGACCTACTGCTCCGATACTTGAAGCTATATTCTCTAAACCCGCCTCCCTAATCATCAGAACTTTTAACTCGACACCCTTTTCAACTATTTCACTACCAATACTTTGGGGAAGGGGGAAGAACATGCTTGTTCCGATACTATATTTTTCCCCATCAGTGAAAACCGCGATTTGACCACTGAAATAGTAATTATCGATAATCATGATCCCTGCTTCCACGCCTAGACCATAGCAATCTGGATACTTTTCCCTAGCTTTTAAAGCTCTAATAGCTGCTCCATTAAGGATTTCATCTAATCCTATTGGTTGGGGATTCATCGTAACAATCTTTACAGGCTTAACATCACTTATACCAAGCAATGACAGCGCTCTACGAGCTCCACGTATTTTGGCCTCGTTGAGGCTACCAATAACACAACACTCCAACATTGCACCACCACTTAACAACCTATATAAGACTGGTTTAAGTATAGGAGAATTCTGGTAAAGGTTTATATTAGGGGGCTACCAGGTTTGATTAAGAAAGCTTTACCATTTTTAAACTATTTACTAAAACCAATGTACAGGATCTATGAGAAATGGCTTTGGCAACAAATCAAAAACGGTCCTTTCCCAGTTCATGTTGGAATTATACCCGATGGTAATAGGAGATGGGCTAGGAGGATCGGTTTAGACACGTCTATGGGGCACATGTATGGGTATGAGCGGTTGAAGGATGTATTAGACTGGATCTGGGATCTGGGCATTAAGGTTGTAACTATCTATGCTATGTCTAGTGAAAACTGCCTCTATAGGCCCATGAAGGAGAGGGAGCGGTTATTTGATATTGCTAGGAGAGGGCTCCGCGAATTATTGAACATGGAAAAAATTCATAGGAATAGGATCCGTGTCAAGGTTTTCGGCAGGTTAGACTTAATTCCTAAAGATATCGTAGACCTTGCTAGGAAAGTAGAGGAGGCAACAAAGGATTATAATGGTGGAGTGTTAAACATTGCTCTATGTTATGGCGGGAGACAGGAAATTATTGAAGCAGTTAAGAAGCTTTCAAAAGATATAATTGAAGGTAAATTAAGCATAGAGGATATAGACGAAAAAACGTTTTCTTAATTTCTATATACAAACGGAGTACCAGATCCGGATTTAATAATTAGAACAAGCGGGGAAGAAAGAATCAGTAATTTCCTACTATGGCAATCAGCTTATAGCGAATTATATTTCTGCGAAGCCTTCTGGCCCGAGTTTAGAAAAATAGATTTCTGGAGAGCTATTAGAAGCTATCAACACCGCGAGAGAAGGTTCGGCAGGTAGCAGTTATTTATTTCCTTAATAATCTATCAAGAATTACGAAGAAGAGCGTTGTAGCGAAAGTAACTATAACAGCTATGAATAACAGAATTACTACATTAGACGAAAACAATACATCGAATAAATAATATATTCCAAGCTCTCTACTCTTTTCTAATTCTGGCAGAATAGTCTCTGCAATGATAAGTAGGAATATTACAGGTATTATAATGAGGGAGTCACGCCACAGCAGATATGGTTTCGCAGATATAACTTTATCGAATAATCTCCCCCCATATAGTAGGAGGACTCCCAATAAGTATGGGAACGACGTATACCTTATAACGCCGATTAAGGCGTCGATAGTTAAACCTTTAAGGTATACTATTAAGCCAGTCATGAATAACGCGAGCGATAGGAATAGTATTGAGGATACATATAGGACGGCAATAAGAGGGGAATGCTCCCATTTCCACCTTAACCAACTAGTAAACCCAAAGCCTTTAACTACAAAGACTACGCCTAGAAAAAGAAGGGTAACATCCCATATGTACTGTGACAAACCAGCTAGAGCCATGATAGAAAAAATCACGAGCAAAATACCTGGAATCCCTAGAAAGAACTTCGAGTAGGGTTTCTCGCTAAAAGCTTTTTTGAGATACCTAATAAGTAAAATATATGTTTCTTCAATACCTGGAGATTGCTCCACTATTACCCTTTCAACACCAATAACCCTACCATAATTACTTACTACCGGTAATAACTGCTCGTCAGACACTCCATCACTGACGAAATATATGTCTTCAAACCCAATAGTATTCTTCAATTCCTCGAGAATACTGTTTACTTTTAAAAGACCCCTAGTCCTATCCTCTCGATCACCAGCTATCACAGCGATCTCGACATCGTGTCCTAACTCTTTAAGCTTTTCATAGATAGATAACCCGGCGAAAAGAGCATTTACATCTGAATCGCTCGGTTTTTTACGCGCGAATTCCAAAGCCTTACTTTGTACTTCACTAAAACCAATGATGGGTGTCTTAATCCCCACACTGCCCAGATCATCATCAATATCTATCACGAGAACAAGGATCTTCCTGCTATTCGTCCCTGTTCTCGCCGAGTATGTCATCAACATCACTATATAATACCATTATCTCTTCTAGTGTTAATCTGCGTTTACCCTGCTTTAACTTTTCCTCAACAATCCTCTTTTTCTCCTCGAGGATCTTTAAGATCTTCTTCCTCTCGATCTCCTTGATGATAGACTGATATCTATCCCTTAACGAGTTGAGCCTATTAACTAGTTCGGATATCTCCTTGGATATCTCGTCAAGCCTCTCCTGCCTAGCATTGATCTCTTTGGATAACTCATCAACTTTACTACTTAGCTCGTTTATCCTGTCCCTAAGCATGTTCCTCTTCTCATCAATACTAGAGATCTCTTCGCTGATCTTCTTTATTTTCGATGTTAAATCATTTATTTGAAGCCGGAGACTAGTTAGTTCTGCTCTCAGCTCGAGGTACTGTTTCTTCTCCTCTCTAGCCTTCAGTGCTTTCTCCAAAAGCTCTTCTAGTTCCTGGATCTTTTTAATTATCCTTTCTTCCTCGTCAACAGTTAAAACTCTCGTTTGCTGAATCCATTCAAGCCTCTCAATCTCTCTTCTTATAGCAGATATAGGTATACGGACTTCCTTATCCATTGATTGGAGGAGATTCTTCTTCTCCCGGGCTATGTTCATCAATGCCTTCAACTGGTTTATTTTCTCCCTTCTCTCCCTTCGTAGCGATCGTACCTCTTCAACAAGGGTTCTCCGTTTATTGTTTATCTCCTTTAACTCCGACCTTAGCTCTTTTAATTGATCGATTAGCTTCCTCCTCTGCTTCCTCAGATCTCGGAGATCGGATATCAAGATGGCTTTTTCTCTCTTCAATTCCTTTATTTGATTTCTAGTCTCAGTTATTTGGTTTGATAACTCGTCAAGTATTACCTGTGCATCCCCTATTTCTGCTCCTGCTGCAACCATGTGATCTTCCTCTACGCTTCCTGGTTTCAACGGGGACGTTGGTCGGGATTCTCCCCTAAATCGTCTTCTTTAACTATTGTTTATGGGTTTAGTTGTTGTAAAAATACTTTACTTACTTTTCGTATTGTCTTAAAATAATCCTTGCATCTACTACTAGGGCTCTATCGGGGTAGGCTATAACGGGGTTTAGATCTATCGAGTCTATCTCTGGGTTTTCCTCCAACAATTTCGCAACCGCTATTATCGTCTTCGCTAAAGCTTCTTTATTCACGGGCGGCTGTCCACGGTATCCTTCCAATAGTTTAGCTGATTTGATCTCGCTCATCATTTCAAGGGCATCATTAATGGTTATAGGAGCTATTCGAAAAGATACATCCTTAAGTACTTCGACAAATATTCCCCCTAATCCGAACATTACTACTGGGCCGAAGATATTGTCTCTTAAGCCTCCAATTATAACCTCTAATCCTTTAGGAGCCATTTTCTGTACTAAGATGCCTGATATCCTTGCATTAGGAGCTTTCTTTGAAACGTTTTCCAATATCTTTTTAGCGGCTTCGACTGCCTCCTCTTTAGTCTTGACTCCAACTATTACTCCGCCTACGTCGCTTTTATGACTAATATCCGGTGATACTATCTTTAATACTACTGGGAACCCTATCTTCTCCGCGATCTCTCCGGCTTCCTCCGGGGTATAAGCTATATCTGCTTCGGCGATCTCCGCTCCATAATGCTTAACTACATGTAATGCTTCATGCTCTAAGAGCTTCCTCCTACCTTCTCTCAATGCTTTTTCAATAATTTCTCTCGGATTCACTCTTCACTACCTCTACTTCTTTTTTCCTTTTCTTTAAACATGGAGTACTCGTAGAGAGCCCGGAGAGCTACCGCCGCTCTCTCCGGAGATTCGAATACGGGTATTCCATTATCTTCAAGATACTCTTTAAACTTCTCTGCTTCTTCACTACCAATCATTATTACAAGGATCGGCTTATTGTACTTCCTAGCATTTACGAGGTAATCGAATAGTTTACCTTTCAAACCAGGTATCTGTGGGAGGGCTACTACGATTACAGCATCTACATCGCTCCTTGGTAAAAGGGTTTCCAATACCTTTATGTACCTATCATCATCAGCGTCACCAGTTAGATCTATGGGGTTTTCAACAATACAGTGTGGCGGTAGCATTTCTCTAAGTTTATCCTTGAGATCGCTAGGTGTCCTAGGCACATTAAAGCCCTGCATCGTTAAGGCATCTGTTGACATGACGCCGACGCCTCCAGCATCGGTTACGATATACACTCGATCACCATTCATTAAGGGCTGGGTTAGAAGAGTTTTAGCTAGATCCATTATTTCATCAAAACTTAACGCCTCAATTAATCCTGCTTGTTTAATTGCAGCTTTATACAACTGGTAGTTACCCGCTAATGCGGCTGTATGACTCGCAGCAGCTAAACCACCCCTGCTAGTCTTTCCAGCCTTATAGATGATAATCGGCTTTTCACGTGACACCTTACGGGCAATATCTATGAAGAGCCTCCCCCGGCCCGGCTTCAAACCCTCCAGGTACATAATGATAAGACCCGTCTTATCATCCCTTCCAAGATATTCTAGTAAATCAATATCGTCAACATCGACCTTGTTACCATAGCTTATTGAGCGCGATAAGCCGATCTTGTGGTGAGCCATCCAGTCCAATAGTGCTGATGCAAATGCACCGCTCTGACTGATAAAGCTTATCGGCCCCTTGGGAGGCCTCTTCATTTTTTCATCCGGTAGGAAGAAGGTGTCGACGCCAGACCAGTTATCAAATATTCCTAAACAGTTTGGGCCGAGGATCCTTATCCCGTTTTCAACAGCGATCTTCTTAATCTCCTCTTCAAGCCTTGCACCCTCTTCAGTACCCGTCTCCCTAAAACCTCCACTAATAATTATCACTGCCTTGATCCCTTTCTCGGCTATATCTCTCATAACACTGGGAACTCTTGGAGCAGGGATCGCTATTACCGCTAGATCCACTTCATCAGGTATTTCTTTAACATTATTGTAACATTTAAGGCCCAGTATTTCATCATACTTAGGATTTACCGGGTAAATCCTACCCTTGAACCTCTTAATGAAGTTCTCGAGTATTACTCTCCCAACTTTTCCCGGTTTCGGTGTTGCACCGATTATAGCCACGCTTCTCGGCTCGAAGAATTTATTCAGCAATTTAATACATCCCCACGCTAGGATCTAGTAATCAATGTTTCAATTCTCGTATATGCTACTTTGATGTATTAAAGATTATAGGCGTGGACTGGGCTCTTCCGTATAGTAGTCTTCGCCGCCTGCAACTACTCTCTGAATAGCCGCGTAGAGATCGTTGAAGCCGGACAAGTTCTTCGATGATACTGGTACTATCTCGTACATTTGAAGTTTCTCAACAATGGTGTATATGTCGTCTATTCCCCAGAGCATAGGTGTATTCATCGTTTCTTTAACTAGTTCATCTGCTAATGTGTAGGGGTCTTCCTTATAGTTGAGTAGTTTGTCTATGAAGCCCTCCGGTAATAGGTCTATCTTGTTATAGACAAGGATTTGCGGTAGTTTTAACCTGAAATACGTGCTTGATGCTAGGAGTAAAGCAGATAGGTAATTACTAGGCTTTACAAGATAGATCGAGTCTATTAGGAAAAGCGTTACCGATCTAGCATCGCCAATTAATACGTCTAGCATTGCGGGGCCAGATTCCCTAAAAGCAAAGATCTCCATTTGGCCGGGCGTATCTATGATTACATAGTTAGCCTTAAGGCTCCAGATCTCATCCCTTAACTCATCTGCTCTATAACTTAAAATATCGACTGCCCTAACTAGGGCACCGTTTGGGCCAAGTCCGTAGCGGTGCATTAAATCCCTAGCATTAACTATCTCTCTAGCATCAATGTCCGGCTTATAGGGTAGAGACTCTACTGCGGGATCTAGATTAACAGTTATAGTATCCAGCTGGTTATTCACTAGGTAATAGTATAAAGCACTAGTTAAAGTTGATTTACCACTACCAGCAGTACCTACAACTACGATAAAATACATAGTCTTATTCAGCACCTCCCCGAAAAACAATACTGGATCATATTAGTATGAAGGGCTTCCTACTACCCCAGAATTTACCTCGGAAGTTCAACTTATAGCCACAATAGGGACATTTAAAATCTTCCTTCAACAGCCACCTCGTTATGAAGAAACCGTTTCTCTCAACTACTAGTCTACCACAGTTAGGGCAATACGTGTTCTCAAGTGGGTGGCCCCATACATTACCGATGTATACATGCTTCAAGCCCTCGCTTCGCGCAATCTCTGCGAGTTCTTCTAGTTTAGACACTGGCGTCGGCGGTAGGTCTTGCATCAAGTAGTCTGGATGGAACCTCAATAGGTGGAAAGGGGTTTCATCTCCGAGATTATCGACTATCCAACTAGCCAGTTTCCGAATATCCTCTTTTTTATCGCCATACTTAGGTACTACTAAATTCGTAATCTCAATCCACCAACCCTCTTCCTTCATAGCTAGGATTGATTCATAAATCGGCTCCGGGTCGGGTACAGCCATGAATTTCCGGTAAAACTCCCTATTACCACCGCCTTTAAAGTCCACGGTCGCAGCATCCATATACGGGCCCAGCTCCTTGATCGCTTCCGGCGTCATATAGCCGTTTGTAACCATAGTATTAAACAATCCCTTCTGCTTGGCCAGCTTAGCAGTATCATACATAAACTCGTAGAAAATTGTTGGTTCATTATACGTGTAACTTATTCCCTGACACCCGTTCTTAATAGCTTGTTCCACGACTTCCTCAGGCGTATATGGTTCTCCGAAGATACGGTCTCGGCGAGACTGGCTTAACACCCAGTTTTGACAAAATTTACAGTAGAAGTTACACCCTGCAGTTGATATAGAGAACACGCATGACCCAGGATTGAAATGCATTAATGGTTTTTTCTCGATGGGATCGGGGTTTGCGGCTGTTAATAACCCGTATACAAGAGTATATAGTTTACCATTGTGATTGTATCTTACGCCGCAAACACCATATGCTCCGGGGACAATAATGCATCTTCGATGACAAAGGTTACAAACAACCCTCCCATCGCCGAGCGACTTCCAGAAACGGGCTTCCTTAACTCCGGGTCTATCTAGACTAAATAACCGCGTAGTAGCCAAAGCCTATTCACCGCTTTATCCATAAATGTTGAATAATATTTTAGTAGTTACACCTAATACTCTATTGATAGAATGAGGGCTAAACAACTAATATATTTGATTGAGGTGTTTCACTTGGATCTAGTCGTTATTTCTAATAGGAATGCTAGATGGATTGCTGAAACACTTTTATCAGGAAATGGTTTTGAAATAGTGGATATACAGTATAAAGTCTTTCCAGACGGCGAACATTATGTTAGAATAAGCGATCCGGCAAAAGTTGAGGGACAAACAGCGATCGTGTTATCATCAATGTATCCTAGGCAAAATGATTCATTCATAGAGACATTGATGCTTGCAGACGCAGCCAGAAGAGCAGGTGCTAAAAGGGTTATCGGAATCATAACATATATGGCTTATGCTAGACAGGATAAACTATTTCTTCCCGGTGAACCCGTTACCGGGAAAATCGTTGTAAATGCGCTGGATTACTATTTCGATCACATATTCGTGATCGATATACATAGCATCAAACTTATCAATAGTAAAAAATTTACTAATTTATTATTCTTCGACTTATTAGTTGATAGGATCATTAAGGACTGGAGGGTTAGTAATCCATTAATACTATCACCCGATAAAGGGGCTCTCCATAGGGCTAAGTTTGCAGCTGAAAAACATGGTTTAGACTATGACTATCTGGTTAAACATAGAGACCGTATTACAGGAGAAATTTCAGTAATGCCTAAAGAGTTATCGGTTAAAGGTAGGGATGTAATAATTGTAGATGATATCGCTAGTACAGGAGGCACACTAGTGTTAGCTGCTAGGAAAGTATTAGAAGCTGGTGCTTCACGAGTATTTGTAAGCGTTAGTCATGCATTGCTTGTTGGAAACGCCCTCGAAAAAATTAAGAATTCCGGGATCAAGGGTTTCTATACATTACCAACTCTCGGCTTGAAACACAACGATCCATTAATAGTCTACGTAAATTACGGTAATGAATTATTGGAAACCATAAGGAAATGGGTACAGGTTAAGGGTTGAGGAAGGAATACTACTTCGTCTTATCTGGTAACTCTGAGCATCTAGCCCTAGCCGAGCTGAAGGCTTTACTCGAAGCGGTTACTGGTAGGAGAAGAATTAGTGAATGCTACACTATGATTTGTACCGTCGAGGGAATCAATGATAAAGATGCCGTGGAAATTACTAGTAGGGCAGGTTTTATCCGAGAATCAGGGAGATTACTCGGAACCAATAGTTTATACGATGAACCATTAAGCATTGATCTATCCACATATAGACATATTAGGCATGAAAGATTAAAATCCATTAACCCGGCTACGGAAATATACAGGCACATTAAGAGGTTTATTCTTAAAAACAAGGTTCCTAATAAAGAAGGAGATAAGATTCTCAGACTCCTCTATGGTGAGGGATTAGTGTTTTACGGTGAATTACTAGCCGTTAGGGATACGAGAAGCTTCTATCGTAGACGACCATCCATCAGGCCTTTCTTTAGAAGCATCGCATTATCCGTGTCATTGTCTAGAGCTATGGTAAACCTTGCTAGGACGAAGCCTGGCGATATAGTTCTCGATCCATTTGCAGGTACGGGCAGTATATTGTTAGAAGCCGGATTAATGGGGATGAAACCCGTGGGTGTCGAAATTGACTGGGTCCTTGTCCATGGCGCGAAGAGAAACCTTGACTATTATAAGGTGGACGCTATACTTATTTTAGGAGACTCCACGGTTGCAATGTTTAATAGAGTTGATGCTATAGTTACCGATCCACCCTATGGTAGGGCTGCTAGCACGAGAGGAGTTAATCCTTTAAGTATCTACAAGTCATTCATACGTAGAAGCAGCGAAGTTCTAGATAGAAAGAGTTACCTCGTATTTTTATCGCCACACTATTATACTACCATAATTGATGAAGAACTATGTAAGAGCGGGTTCATTATACGGGATAAAATATTCATCTATGTCCACGGAGGACTTACAAGAGTATTATACGTGGCGTATAAGCCTTGACTCTCACAATACATTTCCTAGGCACGGGAGCCGCTATACCGATTAACCGAGGCCTACCCTGCATAGCTTTACGGCTAGATTCGGATATTTACCTGTTGGATGTTGGTGAGGGATGTCAGCATAGAATGTTCCGTGCCGGTTTAAGCCCGTTGAAGATCAAGGCTATATTCATAACACACCTACACGGAGACCACTACCTTGGATTGTTCGGTTTATTCCAGACTATGCATTTATCTGGAAGGGAGAAGGAGTTAACAATAATTGCTCCACAACCATTATGGAAAATAGTAGACTCCTTTATAGAAAACAAGCTCTACAAGCCGGGATACGAACTGGTAGAGACTAACGTGGGTAAAGGAATAGTGTATGGGGACTCTAAACTGAAAATAGAGGCTTTTCCAGTTTGCCACAGCGTTGACGCTTATGGATTTAAAATTGAAATCGCTAAGAAAAACATTGTATTAGTCTATACTGGTGATACACGACCGTGTAGATATGTGGTAGATTCTAGTAGGGAAGCTGATTTATTGATTCATGAAGCAACTTTCACGAGTGATATGGAAAAAGAAGCCCATGAACAAGGACATTCTACAAGCAAAGATGCAGGCTTGATCGCCTCGGAAGCTGGTGTGAAGAAGCTTATCTTGACTCATATTAGTGCTAGATACGATGATCCCTACCAGTTGTTTATAGACGCCTACAGGTATTATAGGAACGTCATCGTAGCGGAGGATTACATGTTTCTACGGTATTAAGCAATTATTTGAATGTTTTCTTCAATCTCTGCTTGCGCTTTGCCCGTTGTGAACGAGTATGTCTAGCATGCTTTTTTCCTCCCCCTATCCTCGGTGTTAGCCAGTCAATGAATTCCTCTGGATTATCAGTCTCGATCTCGACTATAATGCCTCCCATAGGCGATTCCCTATCACTATCGATAAACGAAGCTTTCCCAACATATGCGGCTTGCTTATGTAGTATAAATCTAATTTTATTTCCAATAGTCTTCTTCTCCAATACTGCTCTTGCCGCCGATAGAACCTGTTCTATGCGTAGAATATTATAGAGTTTCTCGATAGACTCTCTACTCGTCGCGAAACCTTCTATCGTATAATATCCGTCGCCCTCTTCTACTACTTTTAGCTCTCCAGTGAAAATATTCTCAATGGCTTTTAATACTTTATCCAAATCTTCAGTAGGCCTAACCCTAGTCTTGACCTTTACTCTGAACATTTCCGCATCCCATTATACTCCTTATTATCTTCCTAGCTTCGCTATATGCATAATCGATCGTTGATTCATTAACGATCATATAATCAGCCAGGGCTATAACGTTTCCGAGCCCAAAGCCGAGTTCAATCATATCCCTCTTAACGAAATCCTCCCAACTACTAGGATCACCTGGTCTCCCTCTTTTCAATAATCGTTTATACCTGGTTTTAGGGGATGCATGTATAGCCAGTATAACTACATGCCCCTTCTTCTTGAAGACTTCTATTTCGTCGAGACTCCTAGTACCATCAATAACAACAGTTCCATTCTTTTCCTTGATCCTTTCCAGAGTTTTGATTGCAACATAGGTTTTACCGTATTTCTCCCTTACTATTCTCGATGTCTCTCTCATTGTTTCAGGGGTTATCCTACCGAAGATCCTTATCGTTTCCTCCCTTATCACGTCGCCCATATTGTAGACTGGAAGCCCTAAATCCCTAGCGGCTGCTGAAATAATACTCTTACCAGCTCCCGGCATACCAGCGATTACGATAAGGTTAAGCATCCCTTGCTATTCACCACTGTCCTCATTATATCCTTAATCCATGTTGTAGAGCATACCTTATAATAGATTTAACCCCATATATTCGAGAAATGACGAGTATTACTGGTGAGCCTGTGTGTCATCTAGGGAGCAGTTAAGGGTTTTTATCGCTGTCGACATAAACAATGAGGATGTGCTTAACAAGTTAGAGAAAGCAAGGGATCTGCTACTTGAGAGTAAAGCCGATCTAAAGCCGGTTTCACGGGAAAACATGCATATTACAATAAGGTTTATTGGGACAATACCTTTTGAAAAAGTAAACGAGATATGTACGCTTTTAGAGAAAATAAGATTTAAGCCTTTCAAGATAATGATTAAGGGGATCGGGGTATTCCCCAATATTTCTCGCCCACGTGTTATATGGGCAGGCGTGTCGGAAGGCGTCGAGGAATTATCCAGGATACATGATGAAATAGAAAAACTGCTGAGAAAAGCCGGTATTCCACCAGCTAGGGAGAAATTTATACCTCACATCACACTTGCCCGGGTTAAGAGTGGAAGGAACAGGCAATCACTCGTGAAAATAATTACTAGTATCGCAGATATGGATTTCGGCGAAACAGTAGTGGATAGGATAGTGCTGAAAAAGAGTATACTAACACCCTACGGGCCAATATATTCCGATATATGTAGTGTTAGGGCTGAAGGATGAATCTAGGAGAAATCGAAAAAAAGGTTCTGGAAAAAATTAAGCCTCGTAGAGAGGAATACGAGTTATTAATGAAAGCTTATCGCAAAATCGAATCAACCATATATAAAATACTTGAAAAACACGGTGTAAAAGCAGAAGTAACACTACAGGGCAGCGTAGCACATGATACATGGCTTAGTGGAGAAAGAGACTTAGACGTATTCGTCCTATTCCCCAAGGAGTGGAGCATTGAAGAGTTAAGGAGTAGAGGATTCTCTATATTATTGGAAGCTGCAGAAGAAATCGGTAATTACAGTATTAGATACGCTGAGCACCCCTACGTAAGAGTAATTTTAGATAATGTTCAAGCAGACCTAGTACCAGCTTTTAAACTAGATTCTCCTAAAGAAGTTCGAACAGCCGTTGATAGAACCCCTTTCCACACAAAATACGTTAACGAACATTTAGACGAAGAACTAAGGGATCATGTTAGGCTTTTTAAAAGGTTTCTGAAAGGTTTAGGAATTTATGGTGCTGAGGTTAAGGTCAAAGGATTCTCCGGCTATCTTTCCGAGTTATTAATTATTAAATATGGGGGTTTTCACGATGTTATTAGTAGGGCGGCAGAATGGAAAGCACCCGTATTTATTGACATGATCGGGGACCCAGGGATCTTCAGGGTTTTAAGGAAAAAATACCCGGAATCCGTTATGTATGTTCCCGACCCTGTCGATCCCGCGAGAAATGTCGCCGCCGCAGTTTCACTGTATAGTCTTGCTACATTGGTTATTGCTTCTAAATGCTACCGTGTTAATCCCTGCATAGAATACTATTATCCCAGTACGAGTGATTTAGAGATCGATTTTTCCTTCATAGATAATAGGTGCATAGTTCTTGTCACCTTGGAAAGCAGTGAATTTTCCAAGCTGCCTCCCGATGTCTTGTGGGGTGAGCTTCACCGAGTAACTGATCGTGCGGTAAAGCTCGCTGAAAGATTCGGGTTTAACGTCATGGATTGGAGTAACTGGACTGATGAGGAAAGAATTGCTGTTATAGGTTTAGAAGTTGACGAGTGTAGTAAGGAGTATCCAAAGCTGTATCAGGGTCCACCATATTACTCGAGTAAGCGAGTCTTAGACTTTATCTCTAAGCATGTGTTTAAAGGTAGTATCGGTCCCTGGATTAGGAGGGATGGTTTACTCCTAGCTTTAGGCTCGAGGAAATACGTGTCTATAAGGGACTTATTAATTGATAGAACTTGGGAATACTTGGTTGCACCACATTTCCGTGGGTTAACACCTAGAGTCTATATTCTAGGCGAGGATCCATTTGATGTCCTCAAGTCAATGGATAGGGACTGGGTAGTTGGCTTCGTGTTTAAGAGGAGGGATTGGATTAATTGTTGCATAAGATAGATAGCGGCGATGACTATACTAGGTTTGTTCTATGTTTTCCAGCTATTCGATGTAGTGAGAAAGTTCTTCGAGAAAGGATTAGTATCTTAGAGAAGCTCGGGATTACTAGTCTAATCGAAGAGGGGAGGGATCTATTTGGCTATAGGGTTCTAGGTAAAGGCTATTCTTCAATAATAGTTCTAGGAAATCATAAAGAGCATGGTAAGGTTGTTGTTAAAGTTAGAAGGCTTGATAGCCGCCGCCCGAGTCTCGAATACGAGGGAATGATCATGGATTATCTTTCACCGACTTTAATACCTCCATTAATTTATAGTTATTCAAGGGATCTCATTGTTATGGAGCATATTGATTGTCCTAGTGTTACAGATACTATTAAACAGGTAAACAGTGACCTATACAAAATACTGTCGAGGATTTTCGCTTCACTATATCTCATAGACGTGTTAGCAGTTGACCATGGAGAATTAAACAGGCCTAGTAGTCACATGTATATTTGCCCGGATAAACAGGTTAGAATTATTGACTGGGAGAGTGCTAGGCTTAGTTTTAGGCCGCACAATCTCACGATGTTTGCATCGTATTTCTTTTTTAGAAGTAAACTTATCGAGGTAGGTGAAGCTATAACGAAGAGACTCCTACGGATTTTGAAACTATACAAAAACTCTCCAACTAAAGGCTTTCAAGAACTATTAGGCTTCCTGCGCAGTCATAAAGTCATGATCGGGTAGGTTTATACGTGATAGTAAGTTTCCAGCCATTGCTTCATTTATGTGTTTTTCGAATTCTGAGAAGGTGTATTTCGGCCTAGGCCTTATCTTGATATCCTTTATACTTGGTATGCTTAACTCGTGCTTGCACCTTGGACATACACCACCAGTTACTAGCATGATTTCACTTGGAGTAGGTATTCCGTAGTAGTCTTGTCCTACTTCCTTAAACTCCCATATAACGTATCCACAGTGTTTACAGACGTATCTAACGACCATATAGTTACACCCATGATTAAATGCTTCGACGAAACTATATAATAGTTCGTACCAGTAATACTTTAAACAATTATTTTAAAATCATATAATTAGTAATACCACCACGGTAATACTGTCCTAGTAATACGGATTAATCAATCATGTAAGGTATTACTAGGGAAAATATTTATAAGTGGAACACTAGTGGGATAGACAGCGTTGTAAAGAATAAAAACCGGTTACATTCATTAATATTCACAGACCCGTAAAGGGGCCGTAGTCTAGCTTGGCTAGGATGCCGGCCTGGGGGGATACCCCGCGCCTAGCCAAGGCCTGGTGTCACGGAGCGCCGGTGATCCCGGGTTCAAATCCCGGCGGCCCCATTTACGGTAAGTTTCTCTATTAAAACTTTATAACTACAATTATTGTAGAAAGCTATTTCGAGGTTCTTTAAATGATAGGATAAGGGTAGAAGGATAGTTTTACTATAAAGTTTTTATTTTTCTCCCTTTTCCCTCCTTGCGATCCATCCAGCACGGTATTTCCATAAGGCTGGTGGAGTCCAAATTATCCATGCTGGTATTTTCTTGATGAATTCATAGGTTTCATCCCAGCCTTCGAATCCTAGTTTCTTTGTTAGCTCATCTAGGCTCATCGGTCTATGTAGGTATTCCCTTATGATCTCTAGTGTTTCCTCATTAATCTCGATTTCTTTATCTCCCACTCTTACAACATATATTGGCTGCTTCTCCTCGCTCATCCCCTATGCATCCCTCGCTACTCTTTGCCGTTAAGTTTTATGGGGTAAACCTTTATTAATTTAATCCGCCGATGATGAAGCGTTCCAGCACTTAGAAATAATAGATGCTGTATTATTGAAAGAGGGGTCTTTCGCCCCACTGAGGATCAATACTAGTTAGTAAACTAGGCACGATCGCTGTGGGTGATGAACCTCCCCACTCTGGAGGGGGATGGGCCCCGGTGATGATTCGGGTGAGCTCACTGATCCTTTTCCCTAGTATACTTTACGGTATTTCTTCGCCGAGGGCTCATAGATTATTCCATCCCTTTTCAGTCTTCGGATCATTTCCAGAGTAAATGATTTATCGAACCCTTTACTCATAGCTTTCTTTACTAATTCACCATGTTCTATTTCATCATATTCCTCGAATAATTCATCTATAAACTCCATGAACCTCTTTATTTTCTCCTGTCTACTCCTAGTTTCTCCAACCATTATAGCGTCTATATCGATTCTACCAGTCTCTACGTCAACGCCGGCAGATCTAAGCGTTGTAAACATAAGCCTAATAGCTTCTTCCGCATCCTCTCTCGTAGCTTTACTTTTTAAAGCCATTTTTGCGTGTGCTTCGGATAACCTGATTAATGCTTCTAATTGCCTAGGAGTAATAGCTATCGGCCCCCTTCCACCTTCCGGAGATATGCTTGCTTTACGCATTGATATATAAAATTCTTCTAGGAGCTCCTTCGCTTCCTCGGTGAGGCGGGGACGTATATATCTCCTCGCATAGCTTATGTATTTTTTCAGCAGCATAGTGTCTACGAGCGGCTTAGCCTTCTCAATATTCATATGTACCGATAACACGTGTCTAGCCAGCAACCGATCCCTAACCTTGTGGGGATAATCTATAATGATAAAGATTAAGTCGAACCTTGAAAGGATTGGCGGAGGTAAGTCTATGTTTTGCGCAATGTTTTGACGAGTATCATACCTACCATACTTCGGATTACCAGCCGCTAGTACTGAAGCCCTAGCATTTAACCTTGCAACTATTCCCGCTTTAGCAATACTAATAGTATTATGAAGTACTAATCCGTGAGATAAGAATAAGTGGTATGGTTCTACAGTTATATCGTAGACCCACTCATACCTTTCATCATAGACTTCTTCAACGTCAACTACTATTCTAGGAGCAGTATAACCTTTGAAAAATCTTAAACTAGTACATCCCTCTAATAGCCTGCCTCCACTACAATTCATAGATTGCCCCAGATATTTACTGTAGTATTGCAGCTCGTATATGCCGCTATAACCGGTATTGTATTCATCGATCAGTTTCTCATCAAAACTGTACTCTACACCGTAGGGTTGAAGGATCCTGATCAGTTGTATTATCGACTGAGGATCAGAGGGCTTCAGAACATACAAGTCGTCTTCTACTATAAACGTATTAACACCATGTGCTAGTAGGATATCCTGCAATAGATAGGCTTTGCCCCGCTCATCAACCCTTATACAGGGCTTATTTCCACAAATAGCGAATCCCTTAACAATGTCTCCGACGTACTTGGAAAATAACTGCCTTAAACTGTTTACCGGGTAATAACTTATACCAACTACTATGTCTCCCGGCTTAACCGCAGCTGCCGGTATAGCCTCAAGCTGACCGTGGTTAACAATAATTACTGGATGCTCGGGTGTAACAGTGATCTCGCGTCCATTGCTTAATCTAAGCTTGTAGTATCTGCTGGGGGCTTTATGCCGGCTTACACGATCAGCTTTAACCGGATATATCTCGCCAGTAAATGGATTGTAGGCTAAGAGGTACAGGTCGTCTACATATATGATCTCAGTATCCCTACCCCTAACCACGTAATCCCTCATCCTGCTAAAGTATTCTTCGACAAGCTCACCAATCCTCCTCACACTTCCATCAGCAAACATTACTAGTGTATCATAATGATAACTCTGCTGCTCGAGAGCTTCATGAATAGCACTTCGATCCTCCTCCCGCATTTTGTCTATCTCATCAATGCAGTTATGGACGATAATTCCTTCAGCTAGGAAGTTATGTATTCCAGGTACGTATAGGTCGTATACTGGCCCATTATAGTCTAAGTATTGTATATCAACTATTCTGTCCAAATAGTAATCTTTATTCAAAGCCGTTAGAATGATTGGCTGAACATAGACTGGTATTTTACCACCATATAATTCTTTTACGATATTACCAAGCAATTCCCTTGTTAAAATTCTCTTTCCAAGAGAAGCTTCATATAATATGCTCCAAGCTCTATGCTTAACTAGAGTTTGAGGCCTTAACTCGTTTATTAGCCTCTTAGCTATTGCTATGGAAATCTTTTTCGGGATAATGTCGTCCCTAGATGAGATATTCTTTTTCTTATCCGGTAAGGTTATATTCTTAGCTTTAATACTGTAAGGTTTAATGATCTCTAATAGCCTCGATACACTGCCTCTACTAGTAATCCGCACTATTACTGTGTTTCCATGCATTTTTATCCTTGAATATATATCGAATCTTCTTAGAATAAGTGGTATTATTCTCGCTTGATCATTGTTTTCGAGAACTATATCAACATGAGCAACTCTGTACAACTTATTGTTTTTAATTGTGCTTTTAACCGATATAGAACCGTCAGAGTCTACTAGTCCAGCAATAAATGCTTTTAAGACTCTATCCGGCAGTTTAAGTATTCGTTTTAGACTATCTTCGAGGAAATAATTAATAACGTATGATAGGAGGACTGAATTAACAGTTAAGATTACATGAGCGCTTTCAACTTTTTTACCGTTAATAATTGATGCAGTGTGTCTCTTATGTACCTGCGGCTCTCTTCCTGTGATCTTTTTTATGGTTTCAACGATTTTATTAATTATGGCCTTATGTTTTACTGATTGTATTATAGAAATTCTACCCATCCTATTATTCAATACAGTATATCCGTCCCCATGTATAAAGCCTATGAGATATCCAAGCTCGGGTGTGATCTTATCTATGAGTAGGGCTTCAGACTTACTCTTCCGGGAGTATTTAATTATTTTATGCCTCCAGCCTTCATACTCACCGCTCTGCTTTAATACTTGTCGTAGTAAGCCGACATTTACATATAGCTTGCCTCTAGATGTATAAATTTTCCCGCTGAATACTTTTCTGAGCCTATTCATGCTTCCATACAGTTTTCGTATTATGTTAAAGAAATCATTCTTTACATCACCTTCTAGAACTGCTGTCCATTCATCCGGTATTATGTCGAGAATGTAGATATCGTTGTTGTGTCCCGGTATTTTTTGTATTGAAAGTACTTTATCCCCTTTCTTAAATTCAATGGCTTGTTTCCATTCAAGAGTATCCCCGTCTACGAGTAAGTGGTCGGGGGTTACTATGAGTTCGTAACCGCTCTCGAACAATAATTTTACGAGTTTACCACGCCATTGTTTCCTCCTTATAATTGTTGATATCGCTTCCTTTGATCTAAGGTTTTTGAGGTCTATACCGATTATTTTGTTCCTTACATAGTTGAGTTCTACCGGTTCCCCATTCGACGTTGCCTTAACTATGGCATCCTCCCTGAAAAGGTCTTCTATTTTTACATACTCATTATTAACGAGTATACGAGTATTAGGGTGGAGACAAGCGATCCCGCCGTCGGCTATTACTAGGGCGCCGGCTTCTAGGTAGTATTCTCCGGTTGCTTTATCTCTTAGTACTGAGGCTGTTAATCCCGCTGCCGATGATCCCTTACCGCTAGTGTAGATCCCCCTCGGTGCTATTCTGGCGGTATACTGTAGTAGTTGTGACTTCGCTGTTCCCGGATCTCCTACTAGTAGGACATGTATGTCTCCGCGTATCCTAGTACCATCTGGTAATGGCTTGGGTACTCCGCCGAAGAGTTGGAGGGCTATTGCTTCCTTAATATCCCAGTGTCCATATATTGATGGAGCTATGCTTGCAATTATCTTCTCCCTAACCCATGGATCCCTGCTCATCTCCTTGATCTTTTCCTCATCTTCCCTCGTAATCTCAATCTCTTCGAGGACCTTCTGCTGTACATCGATGAAGTTAGCGTCAATATAGAAGGTGAACACGGATTTACCGCTGGCCTTTTGTGCGGATGCTGTAGTCATTACGCGTAGGATACCGGTTATAACTACTCTATCACCAGGCCTAGCAGTATCGACTAGATCGCCAGTAAGTACTACTTCTATACTTCTAGGTATCTGCCCCGGGGGTATTTCCTCGGGTTTTTCCTGTACAACTATTTTCTGCCAATCAATAAACTTTGATTTGTGTAGGAGGAGCTGGAACTTGCCTCCTTTTCCACAAACGGGGCACTGCGTTGGTTTCTCGATCCTCTCCCCCATCTCTCCTACTTCTGGGTAGTCGAATTCAGCCATACATTCCGGGTCTAGGTGTAGATATCTAGCTTTTATTAGTTTAGCCCCGACTTTTGTAAGCCTTGTAAGTATTCCTTCTACTGCGACCATTTTACCTATGTAGTCACTGGTTAACTCTCTGATCTTTACTAGTCGTGACAGGTTCCTAAATCTAGGGTAGAATTTCTCTATTGACTCCGCATAGTCCGGGTTCTCCTTCATTAGTAGTTCCTTAATCGCTTTACTCGCAGCTTCTATAGCGAGGTCTGGCTGGTCTTCTATTGCATGGGCTAATTGGCGATCATATAGCGTAATATCCGGGAAATCTATTATCAAGCTTTTCTGGTTCATTATAGCCATTTGCATCAGTCTTTCACGGTATTTAAAACTCCTCGTCCTCCTATCCATGTAGTCCCATAGAAACTTCTTAAATCTATTAACTAGGTCTAATGCCTCAACTACCTCAGCTCCAGACAAAACAATACACCGCTAAGCATTCGATTAATTAGGAGGTAAGGCTTCGAATCTAATCCCCTGCTCTTTCTATTCCTAGATTCTTTTTCCATTCTTTTAAAGCGCTTCGCATTAATCCGAACAATATTTTCTCCTCCTCACTCATCTTCTCCACTAGATCCTGTGGTATCTCGATCATGTTTAACAAGTTCATAAGCTTCCTGATCCTAATCCTCATCAGTGTACTGTATAGATCAGTGAACTTACGGTATTCGTCATATAGTTCAAGCGAGGGCTTAGTCCTAAGCTCCTCTTCCATGTTATGTAGCTTCATAAGGATGAGGCTGTAAATAAAGGGTTTAAGCTTGACGAGCTGCTGTCTGCTGAGAGTTGCTTCTTCATTATACACTATGCCGGAGAGGTCTTCAAGCGTTATATCGTCATCCTTAATCTTAACCAAGCCCTTCTCAGCGAGTTGATAAGCTATCCTCCTCGGCAAAACGTATTCAGCGCCACGTATAAGTTCGATGAAACCCTCAGTAGTAAAAACTCTTGGAGCTTCACCTATGACCTCCACGCGGACCTCGTCCTCCATAAAATCTCTCTCTAAAAACTCGAATAATAGCTTCAGAAAAGGCCTAATCATTGAAACCTCAGACATGAATACCACTCATCTCTCAGACGGTTTGAAAACTCATATTATTTATGAATCCAAGTATACTAAATAAGGATTCCAATCCCCTATTAAAGCGGTGTATTCGGCATGAGTTCGAGAGAAGCACTTGCAGAGCTGTTATGGGCTGAGAAGTATAGGCCTAGGACACTCGATGAGATGGTTGATCAAAAAGAGGTTGTGGAGAGGCTTAAGCGATTCGTTAAGGAGAAAAACATGCCCCATCTATTATTCGCAGGGCCGCCCGGTACTGGTAAGACTACTGCAGCACACTGTTTAGCCCACGACTTATTCGGTGAAAACTATAGGCAGTACATGCTAGAACTCAATGCATCAGACGAGCGTGGAATAGATGTTATTAGGAGTAAGGTAAAGGAATTCGCTAGGACACGTGTAGCCGCAAATATTCCATTCAAGATCGTATTACTGGATGAAGCCGATAACATGACTGCAGACGCACAGCAAGCTCTCCGCAGGCTTATGGAAATGTATACTGCAACTACGAGGTTTATACTAATAGCAAACTATCCAAGCAAGATAATCGAGCCTATACAGAGCAGATGCGCCGTTTTCAGGTTTACACCTCTGCCTAAAGACGACTTAATAGGCAGGCTGAAATGGATCTGTGAAAGGGAGAAAGTAGAGTTTGATGAGGATGCACTCGAAGCTATATATGAGATTGCCGAGGGCGATATGAGGAGGGCTATAAACATCCTACAAGCAGCCGCTGCCCTCGGCAGAGTCACCGTAGAGTCTGTGTATAAAGTCGTAGGGTTAGCTCATCCACGGGAAATTAGGCAGATGATACAGTTAGCCCTAGCAGGTAATTTTAACGATGCACGTGGGAAACTAAGAGAACTAATGATTAACTACGGGCTCAGCGGTTTAGACGTTATAAAACAGATCCATAGGGAAGTATTTAGCCAAGAAATAAAAATACCCGATGAGTACAAGTTGATAATAGCTGATCTAGCAGGTGAGATACAGTTTAGACTAGTTGAAGGAGCAGATGATGAAATACAGCTCAACGCCTTCCTTGCTAGGCTCGCATACATCGGGAGGAAACTAAGGGGCTGAGGCAGATAGTTTTTGCCTAGGAAAATCCCATGGATCATAAAGTATAGGCCTCGGCGAATAGGAGACGTTGTTAACCAGGATAATGCTAAGAAACAGTTCATACAATGGCTTGAATCGTGGCTTAAAGGAAAACCGATCAAGAAAGCCGCATTACTATACGGGCCAGCAGGCTGCGGTAAGACAAGCCTCGTAGAAGCAGCGGCACATGAGTATGGCTTAGAACTCGTAGAGATGAATGCTAGCGATTTCAGGAGGAGACAGGATATTAAGAGAATCGCTGAAACAGCTGCTAAGATGAAGAGCCTTTTTGCTAGGGGAAAAATAATCCTCTTAGACGAAGTCGATGGAATCAGCGGGACGGCCGATCGGGGTGCAATCGACGCAATACTTGAGTTGATAAGAACTACCAGGTACCCAATCGCTATGACTGCGAATAATCCATGGGACCAGAAACTACGCCCCCTCAGAGAGGCTTCCTTAATGATAGCGTTTAAAAGGTTAACGGAGAGGCACGTAGTAACAGTACTGAAGAGGATCTGCGAATACGAGAAGCTAGAGTGCGAGGATAAAGCACTATATGAGATTGCTAAGAGGAGCGAGGGTGATCTGAGGAGTGCTATAAACGATCTACAGGCAATCGCGGAAGGCTATGGAAGGGTGACGTACAGCCTAGTCCGTGCGCTCAGTAGTTATAGGAACCGGGAATATTCACCCTTCGAAGCACTACAGAAAATGTTTAATGCTAAATACATCTTCCAAGCAAAGATGGCTATATCTCAGGCAAACATAGACTATGATACAATGATGATCTGGATTAATGAACATATCCCAACATACTACGAGGACCCGGAAGAAATCGCGAGGGCTTTCGACGCACTCAGCAGGGCAGACGTATACATGGGGAGGATAAGGAGGACTGGTGCATGGGATCTCCTCAGCTACGTGTTCGACATGATGGGCCCAGGAGTAGCCTTTGCCCGTAGAGTCTACAGGTATAGGTGGAAGGCTTTCAGATCGCCTCAAAGGCTCCAGCTTTTAGCCCAGACTAAGAGGAGTAGGGAGGTACGGGAGGGTATCGCACGCGCTCTAGCACCAAGACTCGCTACTAGCCGCTCAACGGTTAAATCGGAGGTTATACCTTATCTCAAGATAATATTCATGAATAATCCCAAGTATGCGGCTAGAATTGCATTAGGCTATAATTTGACTGATGAAATGGTTAAATGGCTTGCCGGACATAAGGCTAGGGAGGTTTTAATGTATATGGAGAAGCTTAGTAGGAAGCATTAGGGTTTTTATTTTCTAAGCCTAAATAATCTAAGCCTTCCAAACCTTCTCTCCTCAACTACGCCGTCCTCAAGTAGCCTTGTTAAATGCCTCATTAATACACGGTAGTGTAGCCCGGTTAGTCTTGCTAGCCTTGTAGCATTTACTTCTCCGTATGTCCTCAGTACTTCTATGATCTTACCCTCAATATCCTCCATAGACCCTACCTCCTAGTTATTCCCAGCCTCCTATTAACTAGGTCTTCAATATACTTTTCTAAGAGGTCTAGGGGGCCGTAGTGTGTGCTTATCAGCGTAGTCCTACCTCTCTGTCCCTTACCGCTCGTCCTTGCAACGATTATCCCCGCTTTCTTAAGGTTCATAACGTATTCGTAGAGCTGTGTATGCCTCCTAGGTTTTTCCCCAAGCATTTCGCAGAGCATCTCGTATTCTTTCTCGACGTCGCCCATTTTAACGTAGGGTTGCCCGGTTTGTCTTAGGAGCCTGGTAACAGCCCATAGAACCAATAATTCATGTAGAGGGCTGTATAATATAGCTTCAGAAATATTAATGATCTCCCTGCTAGTCTTCATAATAGCCGCACGTACATGTTCCAGTGTTATTTTATCGCTACCCTCATTCTCTGCGGCGACGCCTGCAAGCGTAAGTATTTCGATGGCGTGTCTAGCGTTACCGTTACCTCCCTTATCGCTTCCCTCATAATCAGCTATAAACTTTAATACTTCATCTGAAACAACTCCTTCGTAGAAGGCTTCTTCCGCCCTATACTTCAAGATGTCGAATAACTCCTTACTAGTATAGGGTTTAAGGTTAATCATGTGTCTCAATAGATAACTCTCAGTCACTGGGTCTAAGAGGCTTAGCGTTGATGTGTCTAGTGATATGAAGATAAAGTTAAGCCTCTTAACATCATACTGTACACCATCATATGTTCTAACGATAAAGTATACGGCGTCACTACCAGCTATTTGCGCGAAATACTGGAACTCATCCAGGGTTATTATTGCGTAAATGTTTCTCTCATCAAGGTATCCTAGTATAGCATCATAGATTTCCTTAACCGATAACCCTCGAGACGGTATGTTAATGCCTAGCTGCAACGCTATATCTGATACAACGTTGTGTAACGATCTATTACGGTGGCAATTAACATGAACATATGCGACATTAACCCCTTTCTCCATAGCCTTCCTAGTGAATACTTGGCCGAAAACCCTAGCGGTTACAGTTTTACCCGTACCTACTGCTCCAGTTATTAGTATTTTCTGCGAGAAACTGCCGGGACTAGTAATTAAGTGTTTAAAACTCGATGCAAGGATTCTGAGTTCTTCTTCCCTATGTGGTAATTTATGGGGGACGTACTCAGGTGCGAGGCTCTCCCTACTCTTAAATATCGTTGGCTTACGTAGTTCTTCTTCAATAATCTCCCATGTGTCTAGTGGATCGCTGTACAATTCCCTACACCCAAATACTTTCATTATACTACTTACCTTTATAAAGCGAACAGCGATACCTATGCAAGACTACAATCTCCTATACCCGTATAGAATAATTCATCAATAACCTCGATGAATAAACACTTGTCACTAGCGGGATCATGGATAACGCCCTTCTCTCCCAGGACCTTCTTAATCCTTGCCCAGTACTCCTTACTCCTACCCCTAGTTCCCCGGACTTTGAGCCTAACCTTAACCCGGCTAAGACCTTCAACGAGGCGTGGAATTAGTGATAATAGTTCTTCGAAGCTCCTGGCTATATAGTAGACCGGCACTATATTAGCGACAAAACCGTACTCGTAGTTCTTTACATGCCTATAAGCCTTAACAGGGTCGATCTTTGAGTAGACGATCAATAACGCTGAATACTTGGTCTTTTCAATCCTTATATCCGGGTCTAACGGGAATAAAACGTTGCCGATCTCGTTTTCACACCATTCTTCATTACCTGGTTTACAAGTCACTATTAGAACCGGCTTCAAGACTCGAACTCCTTTGATAAATCCTTTAAAGCATCAGGTTCAACAGCTAGTAGCAGGGAATCATCCTTAACCAGTACAAGGTTATTCCTTGGGAATAGGGCTTTATCACCCCTAAATACTAGGAGTGGATAAGCCTTATTCCAGTCAATTGGTAGTTCTGAAACCTTCTTACCGTCATATCTTTCATCGATCTTAACCGTATACAATCTAATATTTCCACGGAATAACGTGGAAATGCTATGAAGGTCAACACCTTTAAGCAGGGATAATGCATGGAGCGTTACAAGTCTACCGGGATTAATAATTTTTATAATTCCCATGTATAGTAGTATATCATTGTAAACCGGATCATCGATCCTAACAATAATGTTTTCAAGCCCCAGCTGCTTAGCGATTAGTGCGACGAGTATATTATCCCTATCGTTACCAGTCATGGCTACTAGTGCATCAGCTTCCTTAATACCGGCATCGATCAGTGTTTTAGGGTTAGCTGCATTAGCATTGATAACTAGGCAATCTAGTTTTTCAGCTAGTTCTTCAGCCCTTGCCTTATCCGACTCGATAATTACTACTTCATGCTTCTCCTGGATCAATGCATTAGCTAATTCTTCCCCGGCCGAGCCTCCTCCTGCTATTATGATCTTCAAATCCTATCCCTCAACGGGTATATTATGAGGTATATGTAGGGGATTATTTCAACCCTGCCCAGCAGCATATCGATCATTAAAACAATCTTTAAATCACAGGAGAGACGGGGCCCGGTTATACCGGTGCTTAAACCTGTTGTTGCTAGGGCTGATGATGATTCGAATAGGCTATTTGATAGAGTATATCCGTGTATTGTGAAGATCCATGTTGAAAATAACAATACTATTATGTACAGCGTTGTTAGAGATAGTATGCTTATAATGGTACTGGAATCTATGAGTGTGTTATTGATTTTTAACGGTCTAACAGTTTTTGGCGGGTATAATCTTGTTTTTATATTATGTAGTAGTGTCTTGAAGAGTATTATTATTCTTAGCTGCTTTAACCCCCCACCAGTTGATCCCAGACTTGCCCCGGTAATCATTAGGATTGATAAGATTAATTTGCTGGAATCGCTTAGGGAATTATTATTTAATGCTGAATAACCAGTAGTTGATAGTGCTGATACCGCTTGAAATAATGACTGTATAATACCTTTATGATCAACCAGTGTTAATGCGAGGAAGCCGGATAGCAGTATGATTGTGAAAGAGTAGAGCTGTTTCTCGTTAAGGATTCTCTTTAGGTTACCACGGTAAAGGTAGTAGTACATGATTAAAGGCTGTGCCGATATGAACATGCCTATAAATCCTACGATCATTAATTTAGGTGAATCAAAAAGCGTGATCGTCGAGAATCCGCCAGTACTAATAGTTGTTAGTGAATTTATTAATGCATCGAATACATTGAGCCCAGACGCTATATAGAGTATTAGATAGGCGATCGTCAGTATAATGTAGATTTTCAATAAGACTCTAACCGTGGATAAACTAAGAGGTTTTATCTTCGTTTTCCCTAGATGTGCTGCGTATATATTATAGGCCGCCGATCCTGGTGATACTAGGAACGATACAGTAAGGAGCGCTATTCCAAGCCCTCCTATCCATTGGTAATATGATCTGAGAAAATGTACTCCAGGGGTTAGAGAATTCTGATTCAAACTAGATAATCCGGTCGTTGTAATTGCCGATATTCCCTCGAATAAAGCGTTTATAGGTTCATCGTAAACAATGATCGGTATTCCGGCGACAAATCCTCCAAGCAGAAAAGTCAATGCAGTTAAGACTAATGCTTCAGTAAAACCTATATCGCCGGGGGAAGTTATTCTAGATAAGAGTTTACACGTTAAAAACAATAATAATCCTTCTAAACCTATTGCTAAAATAAACAGGGGTTTTTCGCTAAGGATTATTGCCGCTATGAATGGAGGTATTATGGATATACTCATAAAGTATAATACCAGTTTAAAATAGTACCCTATAATTCTCCAGCTAGCCAATTTAAAACCCCTAAATTATCATAATGAGCGATGTAATGCTTTACAACATACTTTTATTATTTCATAAATACTTCTCAACAATATTATATATGTGGAGATGGGGAGACGCGTTGCATTCAGGACCGCTTCGAGTGGTGGGATGATGATGGTTTCGCGCTCCGACATTAACTGGTTTATAGGGGTGTTTGAGGATTAGGATCATTATTTCATGGCCATCTCATCCATTATACTTCACAGTGTACTTTATAGTTTTTCTACCGATACTTCTCCTCGCTCCAAGTATTTACTCTTATTTGTTCATTATTACAGGTATACCACGATATTACTCCATGATAATAGGATCACTGATCATATCGTTAAGCCTCTCCTTAAGCTTTGTAAATATTGTCTTCAAAGAGATCGTTACTGGTCCTCCAAGGATCCAGCTAACAACGCGATATGTCTACTTCATGGGCATGTATTTCCCAGTGATCAAGCCCGAGATTATTTATAGCAGACTAGTTTTAGCCATAAATGTCGGCGGTGCTTTAATCCCTGTAAGCATATCCTTACTCCTACTAGCACGCCTCTTATTCTATCCGAAAATGTTTATTGCCGGAATTATATCCCTACTAATAGTTACAATCGTAACCTATTATTCTAGTAGAAGCATACCTGGGGTAGGAATAGTTGTTCCAGGATTTATACCGTCGCTAACGGCTGTTTTAACGACTATATTACTCGTAGATAATCCCGTTTATGGAGTACCGATCGCTTATCTCTCTGGAACTCTTGGCTCGCTTCTCGGTGCGGATGTTTTAAGGTTATTGAAAGACTTAAAACTATTTGTATCTACTGGCTCGTCTTTTCTAAGCATAGGTGGTGCTGGAACATTTGATGGAGTATTCCTTTCGGGCTTATTCGCTGTCCTCTGGGTACTGTTCCTTTCACTCTAAGCCTGCACCATTTTTATCTGTTCAACTATTTTCTCGGCAATCTTTTGTACTTTCTTCCTATTAATAATTCCATTATCGGCTAGTCTATCGAGCAAGCTGATTATCCTCGTTGGGTTAACAGTTTTTAACAGATTATACTTCTCGACTTGATCCGCGTATCTAGCATCACTCAGGATGCCCGGTATATCTGATAAATATTTTCTAACTTCTTCGAAGAAGCTAATCTTTGGTGTGCGGGATAGTTTACCCGTGGATATATATGCTGGTGTAAATGAGTCTCTCCTAGACTTGTTCTTAGACCTATACGTTATTATTATTACTGGGAGGTAATGTAGTCCTTCGCCATGCGGCGGTGTATTTATCATTATTGATACTATCCCGTTTTCGGCCTTACTAGCTTTATCTATTAACTGGTTGATCAGAGCCCTTATTTCATCGATTCTATCTCCAGCTTGTTTCTCAATACTATCCAGCTCGTTGTTTAGCTTCTCGATCTCCTTCTTCAACTTATCGATCCTCATCCTTTCAGCATTAATATATTCGAGATACTTGGATCTTACAGCTTCTATCTCACTATTCATTTTCTCCTCTAACTCTTTCTTCTCCTTAATAAGATCGCTTAGCTTTTTAGATAAGTCATTGATCCTTTTCTTAATCATCTTAGTATCTTCACCGTATTCTTTTGCTTTCTCATACTGAGCTTTAAGTTGTTCGAGCTTAGCGTTGATCTCGTTTATCCTCCTCTCCAACGTCTCGATTTGTCCGATGTATTTTTCACGTATACTCTTAATCTCCTCTGCTTGTTTCTTTTTAAGTTCATTAATTCTCTCATCGACTTCTTTCTTGACTTCTTCGAGTTTCTGCTCTATTTCGTGTATTTTCTCCGCATAGCTTGTCCTTATTTCTTCGAGCCATTTTTCATGGATTGGGTTTATTTCGCCTAGTAG
>JALWZC010000103.1:0-10503 GCA_027002875.1 Desulfurococcales archaeon | reverse complement strand
TTCTTGTATCGCTTAGTAGGATTAGAGCTTCCCTGATGTTTTTCTTAGTTTCTAGTAGATCTATCTTCTTTTCCTCTATTCTCAATGCTTCATATATATTTTCCGAAGCGTTTCTAACTAGTATTTTTAATTCTTCGATTAATGTTCTATCCTTAACTATGTTGCTGATCCTAATACTGTATTTTTCAACGCCAGATTTATCATTAGTCATTCCTTGGAGTACTTGTTTCAACTCGGTTAAAATATCTATGAATTCCTTAGATTCAGCTGCTCTCAGTTTATATATTTTCTCTTCGATAAGGCTGGTTATTGGTTTATAATAAGTTATTACTAGCTCCGATCCCTTGTTCGGATCGATTATTATGGAGTTTCTCCCATCTATATCTACTATGTATAATGCATAGTTTATAGGGGCTACTAGTGTGATCCTCTCACCAGTCCTCCTCAAGAAGCCGGGTTTTCTACGGTTATCCTCAGCGTAGTAGAACGTTATAGCGATGGCTTCTTCATAGCCTATAGGTGTATAGGTCTCAGCAGTTCTCGATAATAATAGCGGTGATTGAAACGCTTTTTTAGAAGTTTCCTCCAAAATTAATCCACCATGTGAAAATATATAATGCCTTATTCTATAATATTTTATCCCGCGAAACATCGAGGTAGGAACAGGGAAACAGTCTTAATAGGGTGCAGGTTTAATGGTTAAGAGGAAAAACATTGAGCGGGGAGAGGAGAAGCCTAGAACCGGTTTATTCAGCGTATCACAGATCGATGTAACAAATGAATTACTGAGAAGGCTTGAAAGAGACCTAAAAAGAAACACCTACACAGTACTAACACCCTACACAATAGCACAAGCCTACGAGATAAGGATGAGCACAGCGAAGAAACTACTAAGAGAAGCAGCCAAGAAAGGACTCATAGTATTATACAGCGGTGGAAGAACACCAATATACATAAAGAAACCAACACAATAAAACAAAAACAACAATTTTAAACCCAAACAACCAAGAAGAAAAATAACAAGTAATTGTTCTCTGGTTAATGCGGCGGTCGTCTAGCCTGGACTAGGACGCCGGCCCTCCAAGCCGGAGATCCCGGGTTCAAATCCCGGCCGCCGCACTCCTAAAAACCACTTATTTAAAGACATACAGAGTCGAGTCTGTATAGGTGGTTTCTAGTTCATGCGGATTCTAAAAATAAGAGAGTTACAATTCAAACTTTAAGCAGAAGGGCTAAGCTTATTCCTAATTTTATGAAGACGGGGATGAACAATGATCTCCTTTAGAAAACTAGGGGATAACTCTTAGCATTGGAACGCGTTTAAAATCCTCATCGAAAGTGAGAACGGCGTCTATGTGGTAATGTCTAGCTGTTATGGCGATCAAAGCGTCTCCAGGGAAAAGATTATATTTCTTCATAGCTTCTAGAAGTTCCTTGAGATCACCCTTATCATCCAAAACAAGGATTCTAAGCCTATCTATTAATTCTCCAATACCGTCTAGAGCATCATTAAACTATTCCATACCACGCTTCCTTATAAAATCACATAATTGATCTAACCTTTTAACTCCACGTTTTCTCAACGCCTCAAGTCTTATAATTGTGAAAATTATTTCATCCACTATCATAAGAGTAACTACGAGCCCCTTCTTTTCTATCAGTACTTATTTTGCTTTATAAGCATAAGGTTCAATACGATGGAGATAATATACTATAGCAATCATTATTCTCCCCCTTATAACCCTCACCCGCCTCAATTATCACTACAAACCTTCGCTTCCAATTCTGATCGTTGTTACCGAGCTTTATCATCTAGTTTTTTCTGCGAATTAATATTCGTACTTCCAATTCTGATCGTTGTTACCGTTGCTTATATGTCGGGAGGAAGGTTGTTTTGAAGAAGGCTTCCAATTCTGATCGTTGTTACCAACGATAGATGTAGGTTAGTTCATGGATTAAACGAAATATATACTTCCAATTCTGATCGTTGTTACCATAATAACAGTCTATTCAAGCTACGATCTAAGCAGTAATTTTGTCTTCCAATTCTGATCGTTGTTACCATAATAGTATCCCGAGATTCCCAAGGCTTTACATCAATTTAAACCTTCCAATTCTGATCGTTGTTACCGTAAAACATTTTAATAGTCGTCGATCCCGCCGGGGGTAAATACTTCCAATTCTGATCGTTGTTACCGCGACTTAGTCAATGACAAGGATAACTTCGATCTAAACAAGGCTTCCAATTCTGATCGTTGTTACCTATAATTACCCGATTAAGACGCTTTATAATATTACCTTCCAATTCTGATCGTTGTTACCTATCCACGCTATGGGATTAATACCGCTAGGCGGGATCGGCTTCCAATTCTGATCGTTGTTACCCGTTTATATTTTTCTTCGTTTTGGTATTTAAGTGTTTCTGGTTTGTTTATAGTCGTTAATCAGTGATCGAATTGTATAAGGAATAAGAATTATAGAAAGGGATCGCTAGATCACTGATTAACCATGATTATATAGTTGTTATCTAGACTTAGAAATTGTTTAAAGAATCGTTAAACTGTTACAATTTCTGCACAATTGATCACTGATGGCGTGTTTTTCGTCGGTGTTTTTCGTCATACATCTTAATTTGATCTATGATATATAATTGCAGATTAATACGTTAGTATTGTTTACTGCTTTTCGGTTTCCTTATTTATCGGTGTCGTTGTATTTGTTGTGTTTTTCTGGTTTGTTTTCATGGTTTTACTAATTGGAATGTTTCATCGATCACTAGATCCATGTACCGTAAGATTTTTAATCCCTGATAACCTGGTTATGATGAATCTCGTAACCCTGGAATTGAGACTTGTCTCAAAGATCCTGCAACGAAGTGATCATAATATATAAAGATTACTCTGATCTAACCAAAAAACTGATACTAGTCTCAGATTCCGTGTTTTAAGGTATTACCGAGGGTTTCTAGGTTGGGGGATTGTTTTATAGTTGTGACGTTGAATATTTTCTAGGGTTGGTATTATGGGTGGTGATCGTCTTATTACTAGGGATAACTTGAAGAGTGCCTTTGGCGGGGAGTCTATGGCTCATATGAGGTACTTGTTGTTCGCGGATATTGCTGAGAAGGAGGGGTTTAAGAATGTTGCCCGCTTGTTCCGGGCTATAGCTTATGCTGAGCAGGTTCATGCGAGGAACCACTTTGAGAAGCTTCGCGGTTTGAAGGAGGGTAGTAAGGTTGTTGCTGAAGCCCCCTTCGGCCCCGGGAATACTAGTAAGAACTTGGAATTGGCTATTATGGGTGAGGAATTCGAGATTAATGAGATGTACCCGGCTTATATCGAGGTTGCAAAGCTTCAGGGTGATCGAGCCGCTGAGCTCAGCTTTAGGTGGGCTCTTGAAGCTGAGAAGATACACGCGAAGCTGTTCAGGGAGGCTAAGAAATACGTTGATCAGGGTAAGGACTGGCCATTGGACGGGTACATATGGATCTGCCCTGTATGCGGGTTCACCTATGTGGGTAAGGAGCCCCCGGAGAAATGCCCAATATGTGGGGCGCTGGGCAGGACTTTCAAGAAATTCTAAAAACCGGAAAACGGGTTTTTCAACTAGTCATTTTTCACTATCTTATCCCGGTCTGGGTGGTGTTACTCCTCTCTGTGACTGGTATTTTCCGCTGTATGGTTTGTATACTGGGCTGCTTGTCCTAGCGAATATTAGGTGTAGGAATCTCTGTCCTGGGTAGATTTTTATGGGTATGCTTCCGCCTATTAGTTCTATTGTTAGGTTTCCACGGAATCCAGCGTCTACTATTGTTGGTGGTATGTATAGGCTGTATCTTGCGAAAGTGCTTCTTAGGTTTACAAATCCTATTAAGTCGTGGGGTAGCTCGATCCATTCATGTGTTACTGCTAGTACGTGTTCGAGCGGGTTTATAATGAATCCCTTCTCCTGTGTTGTTTTCTCACATTTTAGTATTTCATCTATTCTATGATTCCTAGTATCAACTACTACATCGCTTCGCTTCGGGAATCTGCAGAATTCTTCTCCAAACCTTAGATCTACTCCGTTCTCCCTTATCGTGTCCGGATAGATCGGGTTTATTACGAGGAGATTCTTCTCGAGGTAAACCCGGATATCCCAATCGCTGAGGATCAATCCCTTCCAGCCTCCAAGCCCCTCCATGGGTCGGTTGATGCGTAGTGGAGGCATTTATGGATTCCCTTATTTGGGACTAGTTCTGGGCATCGCGTGATAGTGAACCTGCACTTTCCTCCTAGTAGGTCTGGTAGGCTGCATGGTGTTTTCCGGACGCGGTTTTCCATGTATACGCATCTTGGACCAGTGTATAGGAATAGTTCTGGGTGAATTGATGCTAGCCTTCTCCAGATGCTCCATGCTATATATCTTATCTCCCATTGTGCATGACTACACATTCTTAATGGTAGAAAGGATTCTATTAGCTCCCTCGCATTCATTGTTACCAGGATCTTTGTTTTTACTGCTTGTGGTAGTAGGAATCGTGCATCCTCATAACCAATTCCTTTCCCGAGGGCTTCGTAGTATGCTGCCGTGCTTTTCAATAAATGTGCTAGGAAGGCCTTGTCTTTAGAGTGGATTATGCTTGGGGGTATGATGTAGGCTTCGGATACAATATTTAATAACTCATCGTAGTCCGGGCTCGTCTCTAGGTATCTATTGATTAACAAACTGTATTCCTGGTAATCCTCCCTACCCGGCTTCTTTAACCTGGGAATTACTCCTAGTTTTCCGCCTATTATCTTGATCATTGCTCTTAGATATTTATCGCTGTATCGCTGGCTTAGCTGCGTATAACTAGCGATCCTATGCCGTACTAGTTGGTGGCTTGCAACTCTACTACAGGTTATGTGGAATGTGTAGACTCCATGTTCTAGTGGTGATCCATGCCCCCTCCTGATCAGCTCCCGTATCCACTTCCACGTTTTCTCCCCGTTCATAGACTCCATTATTTCGTGGAATTCTTTGGGTGAGAGCGTCTGTTTCCCTGCTGATGCTATTATTCTTGGAGCGTCCCGGGTGTACTCGATTATTTCAACGCTAGGCTTATACTTCTTTGCAACAACTTGGGTCAGAACCATTCCTGTTGATCACCCGAATACCAGTGTTTTACGAACGATCACCTTTTCATAACCTATCATCTTGAATAATTCGCCAACGTGTTCAAGCTTCTCGGGTCCTGGATCGCAGTGTGTCCGGCACCACTCGGTGTTTCTGGGTGTTGTTACTGGTGGGCCTAGTAGTGGCTGGATTAATACGTAGTAGTTGTTGTGTTTCTCGAGTATCCCCGCTACTATTCCAGCGTATTCCAGTATTTCTTCATCTTTTACAGTTTTTGAGACTGGTACTCTGAGTTCTAGGGGTGTATTATAGTCTGCGACTAGTCTTAGTGATTCTAGGTATAGATTCCATAGTTTCTCCGCGATGCTTGGCTGGTAGCCGTATAGTTTGTGCGGCGGTATTTTTAGATCTGTTGCTAAGTGGTCTACTAGTCCTTTAGTGATCATTTTCTCCAATGGCTTGTATAGCGTGAAGTTAGTGTTTAAACTAATCCTAATACCAAGCTCTTCCCGCGCCTCCTTGAAGAATTCCGCTAGTGCCTGGTGTTGTACTAGTGGTTCTCCACCAGTTACGTGTAGGTAGTCTATTAGTAGCCTAGCCGATCCAAGCTCATCGAATAGTTTTTCAAGGTCTAGGGTATAGCAGTATCCAGGCTTTTTCTCGGCTAGCCTCCAGTTGTGGCAGAAGGGACATTTAAGGTTACATCCGCAGAGCCATAGTGTAAAGGTTACTGATTCATATACGTCAATCATGCTTACGGGTTTCCAGCCACTACCTATTAAAGCATAGCTCCTTCTACCAGCTAGTTTCTCGGCTAGCTTCTCCATGGCTCAGGCAAGCCTCTCAGATAAATAGGTTTATCCTATAAAATGTATTGGGTTAGTGGTTACTGGTTAAAGCCTAGGATTTATAGTGTCTGCGGGTCCAGAATTCTTTTCTACGGTATGGGTTCCAGTTCTTTAGTGGGCGGTAGTAGCCTATTATCCTGCTCCATACTTCCACGTCTTCGCTACCGCATACTGGACATCTACGGTATAAGCCGGTGAATGTTCTACCGCACTTGTTACAGTGTGTTATTGCTGGTGTGTAACTCCAGTATACTAGGTCTGTCTGTAATAGTCTCTTCGTAAGCTTTGCGAGAGCCTCTGGATCGGGTTCTTCGCCTAGGAATATGTGCATCATTACTCCGCCCGTGAATGTTTTTTGAACCCTTGACTCTATCTCAATTCTTTCCGGTAAGTCTATTGATCCGTAGTATGGCGCTATACTGGTAGAGTAGATCGGGTTTTCGGGATCGCTCAGATATTCTCCCAACTCGGCGTATAGCTTGTAGTCCTTAATTGCTAGCTTTGCAGCCGCTGATTCACCCGGTACTTCCTCAACGTTCCAAGGTGAACCAGTCCGCTTCATCCACTCCCTAGCGTGATTTACCGCGTAGGTTACCATCCTGTTCATCACTTCAGCGGCCCTTAACCAGTCTCTCCTAGAACCCTCAAACCACAGGTTCGGCTCCTGTAGATAGATCGCTGCAGCCTCCGGTAATCCCAGTATACCAATAGTGTTGAAGTGGCTGGCCGGGAACTCTTTCAAGTACTCCTTAATCATACTATACATTCCCGGGTAGCGGCTCATTAGGGCTAGGTATCTCTTACGGAACCACTCCTCACTAAGCTTTACAAGGCCTAGTACTTCATCGTACAACTCCCAGAACCTATCATCATCCCCATGGGCCTCAATGGCTATTCTCGGAAGATTGACTGTTGTAACATTCACTGAACCAGTAATATCAGGCATAGCCCATAAACCACCAAACCTCTGCTGCTCAATCTTCCTAAGACTCTCCTCCCTCTGCTCTTCAATATCCTTCTTCAAGCTAAACCCTAAACCCAACCCCTTAGGCTTAGAGCTATAAGCGTATAACAGCTCGTTTTTATCAATATTTATCCTGCAGCAGTTATGTGTTATTACTCCATCACTATGGACGAAGTAGTGGGGGCCGTCGACCTCTACATCGATAAATAAACCATCTACTTCTATAATCTCTGCTTTCTTAAGCGCTATCCATACCACCATTCCTTCCCGGTGATGCTTGTACGGCTCCATATGGGGGAAATAAACTACTATGCTACCATCCTTATTCCTGCGGAGATAGGCCGATATATTGGAGAGTGATGCTAATAATACAATGTCTCTTGCAAGCTTCTCGTTTTTAATGTGTAGCTCCCACACACCATCCCTATAATACCCGTCACTATCTAAGAAGCCTCGTATGAACTCCCTCCTAACCTCTGCAGGACTATTCCATATAAACCATGGAACCCTTTTTTCGTCGCTAAATGGGCTTACGCCGTTATCGTATAGTAGTCTTGCTAGTTTTGCGCATCCGAGCGAGATATAATGTGTATTAGGCCATCTAGGATCATCCCATTCCCTAACCCTGCAACCTAGTTTTTCAGCCATTTTCACAATGAAGTCTCTAATCGCTTTTTCAGACTTGTTTATTGAGAACTGTATTCCTGCTAGGTAATAGTTATCCCTAACTTTATCCGCTCTATACTTTTCAACATTGTACTTGTGCCTAATTAGAGTTCCATCATCATAGTACAATCCCAGGAAGTATGCAAAATCTTTATCAACAAGTACTTCTAGTTCACCCTTCAATACAGCAAGCTGATCACTATTTATAACGCTCATAACTACGGGAATTCTAGAGTCCTGTAGTCTCTTCCTTATAACTAGTTTTTCGGCTTTTATCAACATTAGCTTGCCGGTGTCCCTTCTTTTTGTTAATACTGGGTGATCTGGGCTGACTATGAATACTCTCCCATCGATCGTTGTTATTTTAACGGCTTTATCATACTTCTTAACAAGAATTCTCTTCACCGGTTTCCATTCAATACTATTCTTTTCAGGATTATACGATAATACTTCTATTTTCTTTCTAGGCTTATACCATTCAGCTCCATCATCTTCTCGAGCTTCAAGCTCGCCTCTGAATTTTTCGTAGAAGTCCTTTATAGGTTCTATATTGATCTTCCCATTAGCCTTATACACGATATTTTCAGTTTCATAAAGACACATTGCATAGCTAGCGTCGGGGTCTACTACTCTTGTGTTTAGCCAGTAGAAGCTTCCGCGGTGTGCTGCTGTCTTGAATACTGCCTCGTAGATCTCGGGGTCTTTCCAGATCATGTCTGCTGTTGTCATCAGTGTTGGTATTGGGAAGGTGAAGGGCTGCCCGTACATGTCTCCATGATATAGTATGTCTATTAGTGCTAGGAAGAAGGTTTTAGCCTCCCGCCTATACTCCCCTAGAGGAGCAGTCTTCTTCCCATCGTACACCGCGTAGTCTCCGTCAAGCATTTTCTTCGGAGCATCCAGTGTAACAGTGAAGTTTGTAAAAGGTGTCTGCATACCCACTCTTGTAGGATAGTTTAGGTTGAACACTAGTCTTTGCACGTGTTGTTTTACGTGTTTGTAGTCTAGTTTATCCCTGCGTATGAAGGGGCCGGCGTACCATTCTACACTGCTAAAGGCTTGTGCTCCTGTGAAGTAGTGTTGTAGTGTTGTTAGATAGTTTGCAGCGTGGTCTACGAATGTGTCGAAGTGCCTTGCGGGCCGAGAAATTATCGTTGGAGTCTTCAACCCCTTCTCGAGCAGCCTTGCAATACTGTGCCCTGTACAGTATGGTATGTAGAGACTATGGGGTAGCTTATGCACATAAATATAACCGTTAATATGTGCTCTAAGCACTGGCTCCGGTATTAAGTCTAGGAGCGTCTTCTTCATATACTCCTCTAGGAGGTAGCTGAAGAAACCCGTAGGCCCCATATATCTATTCGCATTCTCATTAACATCTAGACTATTCCAACGAGCATATTCTTCAACAGGATCCTTAACCGTACGATCAACATGAACGAGCTTCTCCAACCTAACCACACCCCCAATAAAACCCTCCCCAAATAAAAAACGGGGAATACTTGTGGGTTTTGGTAGGTATGGTTTTCTCGGTAATACCATATAAAAGGCCCGGTTATACACGACGAATTAATATACAAATAAAATAATGGGACTGAACAAAAACTTTAAAAACACAAAGTAATACTTTTAAAAACTCCTCCCCTTCATCCAACGCTTCCAAATTAATAATCCCTTAATTAATGCATAGGAGACAAAGGTTATGTATAGGACATTAAAGAGTGCGTAGTTGATGATGTGGCGATTATTAATCGAGTAGTATTCTATATCGATTAGTGATAAGAATAGTAGCCATGAAAACATTATCCCGATATTGTAGAGGAAGTTTACTACTACCCTCTTCGGTACGCCGGGCTTGTAGAATATTAATGGGTTATGTTTCTCTATGAACACGAAGAGCAAGCCTATAAACTCTAAACCTATGAATAATGGTAGCGTAATGTATAGGAAATCCTCAAGGGATTGATAAGAGTCTGGTAACCCGTATATATTGAAGTGTGTTGGTATTCTATCCGGCATGTACTCTACTAGGAAAAGAGATGCTAGTAGTGAGAGTATTGATGGTAGGATCATTAAAATAAGCTTGAAGGCGCTCGGTCTAATGGGGTGTATCCTAGTAGGCTTATAGACTGTTGGAAGAGCTTTTTCAACTCTATAAGCCTCCCTGCCGAGTATCTCTTCGGCTTCTCGAGAAGCCATTACTGATAAGAAGACTGTATCAATAGTGATCAATGATAGGAATACTATGGTTAGAATGATCGCTGAATCGATTATTAGGGCAAGCGCTACCATTACTAGACCAATGAAGCCAACCGTTAATCCGGCCAACTTATTGTATTTAACCCATAAACGCCTAGATGAATAAGTATAACCGATCCTAAACCCCACGAAGGGGTTTACAGGTAGGCGCTTAGCGAGGAAGTACATGGTAAACCCTATTATCGCTGTAAACAAGCCTATATAGATATATATATTACAGGGCACTTCCTCCACCTTCTAAATTTATCCCCTCTAATGCACGGTAGAGGCGGGATACTTCACTCATTAGAAGTTCAAATAGTCTCCTACCATCACTCGTTATCTCATAGTATTTACGGGGAGGCCCTTGAAGGGATTCAGCCCAGTATGATTTAATAAAACCATTCTTCTCGAGGAGTTTCAGTGATTCATAAATCGTGCTCTCACTAGGCTTCAACACTCCACCCGTCCTCTCAATTATGAGCATCCTAATCTTATAGCCGTAGAGGTGGCCGTATACTAGTAGTAAGCGGAGTATTAATAAGACATAGAATCCCGTCCTAATACTTTTAAGAAACCTATTAATCCTCTTATCATCGAGTAGCTTCAAGGCATATATACCAAGTAACATCTATTACCCTATAACGCCCCGACTCCTTAAGATGCATAATCCTAGTAGTACTATAGTAT
>JALWZC010000102.1 GCA_027002875.1 Desulfurococcales archaeon | reverse complement strand
CCGTAGTAGCTACCGGTAAGAGGAACATCAACCTAGAAGAGATCATTAAGCTACAGCCAGACATAGTATTCGCTAAGAATTATCAGCGCCCACTACTCCAGAGTATCGAGGATAAGGTTAACATTGTATATCTCGACCTCGAAACACCGGAATCCTTTATGCACGACTTACTCCTAGTTGGAAAGATCCTTGGACAGGAGGATCGGGCCCTCTCGCTTAAGAACTACTATGAAAACCTGCTTGGAATGGTTGAAAATAAGACAAGTAACCTCCCAGAGAGCTCGAAGCCGAAAGTGTTATTCATTTACTATAAGGGCGAGAACAGCTACAATATTCCGCCGACACACTGGATACAGTACTACATGGTAAGGCTAGCTGGTGGTAGAATATACAGGGTTAACGGTACTGGATGGACGATGATTAGTACAGAGCAGATAATATCCTATAACCCGGACATAGTGTTCATAACAGCCTACCACGGGTTAAAGCCTAGGATCGCAGTTGAGAAATTCATGAATAACACATTGCTATCAGTTATAAACGCCGTAAAGAACCACCGCGTATACCCAGTACCCTTCGATGGAGAGCCCTGGGACATACCTACCCCTAAATGGATCCTGTGCACGGTTTACATGGCTACGAAGATACACCCAGAACTATTCAGTAACATTAATATGACAGAGCTAACAATCCAGTTCTACACTAAAGTATACGGCGCACCGAGGCAGGTAGCAGTACAGCTTGTTCCAAGCGAGGTTATAGGTGGGTCTTGAAGCACCACGAAAATACTGCTAAGTGGTTTTTCCTCCTCTTCCTATTACTGCTGGGATCGTTTTACCTGTCACTAATAACCGGCCGACTCCCAACGCCGCTCCTACCATCAATGTGGACTGGGACCCTTAGAGGAGTAGTCTATGATCTAAGGCTTCCAAGGATAATACTCGGAATACTAATTGGAACGGGCTTAGCAATGACTGGAGCGGTTTACCAGTCTATCTTTAAAAACCCATTGGCGAGCCCGAAAATACTTGGGACAACTGATGGTGCCGCCGTAGGTGTTGCAGCCGCAATACTCTGGATCGGTACTAACCGGGTACTAATAGAGTTGTCCGGCTTTATTACCGGGCTAATAGCTACTCTCATGGTTTTATGGCTCAGCCGGGCGATAAAGTATGGTGGAAGCGTACTGCGATTAATACTTGCAGGCATGGCTGTATCGGCTTTCTCCTCCGCACTGATAGGCTTGTTGAAATTCCTCGCCGACCCCTACCAGGTACTACCAACGATTACTTTCTGGCTCCTTGGAAGCCTCAACGGTAGAGGCTGGAGGGACGTATTATACGCTGGGCCCGTGATATTAGCAGGTATAATTGCTTTCCACCTCTTAAGGTGGAGGGTTAACATATTGGGACTGAGCGATGAAGAAGCCCACAGCCTCGGAGTAAACCCGAGATTATACCGTGGACTACTGATCGGCTTCGGCTCACTGATAGTTTCAGCATCGACCAGTGTCGCCGGCTCAATAGCATGGATCGGCCTATTAATGCCCCACCTAGCCAGGGCTCTTTTCGGGGCTGATAACAGGTACGTTATACCTGGATCAGGCCTTATCGGGGGAATTATACTATTACTATGCGACACATACGCTAGATCAGCTACATCCTACGAGATCCCACTGGGCATTGTTGTAAGCGTAGTCTCAGCACCCGTATTTGTATTAATACTCAGTAGGCGATCATTGAAATGGAGGCGCTGAAACTAGAAAGGATAGAATTCGGATACGAGCCGGGATCACCTGTCTTAAGCAATGTATCGCTAACAGTTAAGGAATCAACGATTATGGCGATACTAGGCCCGAACGGCGCTGGTAAATCGACACTACTAAAACTCATCCTCGGAGTCGAGAAGCCTTGGAAGGGAGGGATAATACTATACGGTAAGCCGTTGAAAGAATATTCTCCGAGGGATAAGGCGAGGCTAATATCGTGGGTGCCGCAGGATCCCCCGAACATCCCTCTCAGCGTCTACGAGTACGTACTGCTAGGTAGAGCCCCCCATCTAGGATTCCTATCAACACCAACCCCAAGGGATGAAACTATTGTTTTAACATTACTCGAGGAAATGGATCTATGGAGATTCCATGATAGACCCGTAAATAGTCTAAGTGGTGGTGAGAGACAACTAGTAATGATTGCTAAAGCTATAGCGCAGGAGTCAAAGATCATCTTAATGGATGAGCCTACGAGCCATTTGGATATTGGAAATAAGATCAGGGTTCTACGGATCGTTAAGCAGCTGGTTAATCAGGGCAAAACAATAATATATACAACTCATGATCCCAACGAAGCCCTCTTAACGGCGGATAACACGGTTATAATACATAATGGTCGAATACTTGAACAAGGCGAGACAAACCGAGTCGTTAGAGCCGGGAACCTCTCGAAGATATATGGAGTGAAGCTCAGAGAAGTCGAACTCGACAGTTACAGGTATGTATTACCGCAACTATGATTAATCCTTGATAAGCGATCGCTAACGCCTAGTCCTCACACGGTGGAATACGATGGATACTAGCAGCATTGATAGAACACCAGCAAGCACCAGTATTCTGTCCTCGGGAATGGGTGGTGGAGGTGTTGATGGTAAGCCAGCTGGGACAGAGTATTTCACTAATAACCCAGGTGGATCACCACTCCTTGTAGCCATAACATTGGGTTTCCCAGGTATATATAGGAGTTTAATATTAGGCTTTTTCCTACCGATCTCCGTTAATAATCTAATAGTTGAAGGTTTCCCTAGAGTATTAACTGCAGCCTTGTTTCCAGCGAATGGAATGATTACACCTCTAGGGTACAGTTTAATCCCTTCAATATTCTTTAACGTTTTTGAGAAAGTAGATATGTTAATGTATTGTGCAGATATACGGGCTTCGTATAGGTTGTTTGACTTTGTTCTTGTCGTTCCCAGAGTGTATAAATATCCGTTAGGGTCTATCGCGTGATATGCGAATGACTCCGAGTCGTTACCGCCTACTAGTAACAAGTATTTAGGATCCCCGGTTGCTGGGTCTAGTGATAATACTGCAGCGTTAGAATAGTTGAATACTGTGATCCCGTAGTTATTATCAGTTAACCCGATTATTGTTAGGTTTAACTGTGTAACTGCTAAATCGTATCCTAGCTCGTTTGAAGTCTTATTGTCCCAGGAATGAGTCCATACGGGATTTAGAGAAGTATCGAGTTTGCCGAATAATACTGCCCGGGTATAGGGGTAAGTGTCCGATAGTGTGTTAAACTGATAGTATATATATGAGTCATCCGCGGCGATGTTCCCAGTAACCGTTCCTGATCCAACATATCCGTCCGAATTATACAGCGGAACAATATGTTCTGCTACAACGTCTAGACTCCTAGGATCGATCTTCAATACTTCGCCCTTATAATCATATACGTTTCCTTGACTATCTACGTATGGTATATAACCTGCAACGTATAGGTATCTATCCGGACCAACTAATACATCAGTAAACAAGAGATTATCGCTAATACCATTGGGGTCGTTGAAGCTGAAGAATACTGTACGATTTAGTCTCAGGTTATTACCGTCCCAGATATACTCCCCTAGTAGTCCATAATATGCATTATTCCCTGAATCATAGATATAACCTACAACATAGACTACACCGTTCTGAGAAGCATATACATTAAAGAATCTTGTAAAATTAATAGTCGCATTGTAACCGTCGTATATGAATTCATCCTCATAGTCCAGGTTTAGATCAGATATTATCAGTGCCGCATCACCATCCTTCAACTCGTCCAGGTTATAGATCATTGCAACGTAGTCGTTGCTGGGTGATACATCTATACCCTCAATCTTTGTCCTCAAGTACTGGGTTGAATATACTCGAACTAACCGGATCTCCGTGTCGTTTTCGTCAACACTCCTGATAATCGATTCATTTAAGCCTGATGTAGTGTTTTCGACGTAGTATCCTGCATAGATTATGACTGGTGTATTGCTTGAACCATTATATTTCGTAGCTGAGCAACCCCTAGTATCTAGCACCGGATAGGAGACGCCGTTAAATACTATCGCGTCCTTATAATCAGCCCATTCAACATATCCGGCTATCACGGTCCGGCCCACTATTAGGACCAAAATCAGTAATCCGGTTATCAATGTTCTAGACTTCAATTTATTGCACCGAAAAAGGCTTCTATCGGTGTTATTTAGCCTTCCTATATACTTAACCTTATCGGTGCAATGAAGTATAATATAGCGGAGAAATTCTCATTATATTATAGACTCTACCATGTCGAGTATATCAATAGTCGCATCATCTAAGTCTTTAATTATTATACCTTTTCTAAGCGATTCCCCAAGCTCCCACGGGTAGATTACCCAATCCCTTGTTTCTTCAATGTAGTAGTCGGGCTTATAGATGCTCCAAGGCTTGTAGTATATGGACGCTGTTCTGAAAACCTCTACATCGTATCGGTTTATTTCATCTATCACTAATTGCATAGTTTTCCCGGAATCTATAATGTCATCGATGACTAGAATTCTATGATCCCTCCTAGGTGGGGGTGTTGGCGGTATTGTTAGTACTGGTTTATGCCTCTTCATCCCGGGTGAGTAGTAGAATTTAACCCCTAACACACCGATCTCTTCGACTCCGAGGAGGTCTCCTATTATCCTTGCAGGTATTAATCCTCCCTTTAATACTGCGTAGACGATATTAGGCTTATAATCGTCAAGGTGGATTTTCTTAGCTAGCTCTGCAGCTAGTCTATGAAGAGTCTTCCAGTCTACGTATCTAATACGCGTCTTATCCCGGGCCATGTATAATTATATCAGCGTTATAACTGATAAACCCTACCCTTCAAAGAATATGAAGACAAGCTTGGAAAACTGGTTACTCAATGTAAAAGGCCGGTTTTAGAGGTGAAGCCTTAGAAGCCTTAACTAGCCCCTTAGCCCTTGCTTCCTCCTCCCAGAGTAGTGCTGGCTTTAGCCCAGTCTTCTTCTCAATATAGGGTAGTGCCTCCCTGAAGGCTTCGTATTCGTCGTCTGGCTCGACTATTTCTACGCCGCTGAGAGGTGATCTACGGTAGTTATTCACCAGGTTAGCGATTTCCTTCTCCCTACCCTTTAAAGCATACTTCTCCCTGATAACATTAATGATCTCCCTAAGCCCCCTGCCCTCCGCTGCTAGTTTTAATGCTTCATACTTCCATGGAGAGGCTATTATGATCGTGATCCTTGACGGCTTCTCCTTTAATACTCCGAGAACATTTTTAACATCGTCGATAAACCTCGTAATCGAATCCTCGAGTACTTCTGCTTTCTCATCAATTAATGATTCATCCGGCAGTGGCCAATCCGCAACTGACACGAATCCCTCACCACCCATCCTGCTCCATAGTTCCTCGGCTAGGTGTGGTATTAGCGGTGCTACCATCCTGATCCACTTATCCACTACTTGTCTCAGCATACAGGATGCTTCCCCGACGCTTGTACGGTCCCTGTAATGGTCTAATATATTCATTACTCCATAGAAGCTCTTCTGCACGTAGTCCCTGATCTCCATGTTCTCGAGGTGGTTGGTTGCATCCCTTACTATCCTATTGAATCTCGAGTAGAACCATTTATCGATGAGCCTTACAGGCCTAATCTCACCACACTCGTTAGCGATTGCTTTCTCCACTAGCGCTGTAAACCTGCGTAGTGCTTCGCTAGCCATTGCAACATACTTCTCCCTCCAGTCTAGTACTGCGTCTAGGTTCGCGCTTCCAGCAATGTATAATCTGTATAGATCTGCACTATACTTCTCAACAATATCTCTTAGGAGTATAACGTTTCCCTTGCTTTTACTCATCTTCGCTCCTTCCCGTATAACCATCTCGTTAAGCGTGATCATTTTCGGCCAGTACTTCTCGGGGAACAGGGCTACGTGGTGGTAGACGAAGAAGGATAAGTGATTGCTTATATGCGCTATACCCGTATGCCTCTGATCAACCGGGTACCAGTAGGTGAACTCCCTCCTCATCTCCTCGAGTACTTCCACCGGGATACCTGTTTCCTCGGATAGTTTAACGGGATCACCTTTCCCATAGAATACGTAGTCGAATACTTCCGGAACTAGCTGTTCACCCCTAATACCCTCCCTACGGATAATGTGGGCTATCGTGTAGAAAGCCATATAGATCGTTGAATCGCTTAGGCTCTCAATAATCCATTCCGGATCGAAGGGTAGCCTAGTACCCAGCCCCCTCTTACGCGCGCAGGGCCTCTTCTCGAGCCAGTCGATCGCGTCTAGCATCGCCTTCTTATACTTCTTCGGAAGGATCACTAGTTTCTCCTCAACATACCTTCTTGTCTTCTCCTTCCACCAAGGAACACTATAGTCTAGGAACCACTGCCCCTTAATCCTCGCAGCAATAATCTTGCCCCCCGCCCGGCAGTAGGCTTTACGGTTTAACTCGTAGAATGGGAAGGCTTTACCCATCTCTGCAAGCTTCTCCTTTATCTTTTCCTTAGCCTCCCTTACAGGTAGCCCCTTAAACTCCGGGTCATCGACGATCATTACTCCCTTATAGTATTGTTCCTTGTAAACCCTCTTAGTAGCCTCTACAAGCCTAGGGTCGAGGGGATCCTCGATACCCATTTCCTCAACTACACTGCCGGCATGGTGGCCCTTTACGCCGGGTACATCTATTATCTTAACAGGCTCAATCTTCTTAACGATCTCTGGGTCTACGCCGTATTTCTCTAGTATTTCGGGGTGCTTCTTAATCCACACTAGTGCTACGTAGTCGTAGGGTGCATCGCTGGGCTCGCTGTAAACGATCCCCGTAGCATTGTCGGGGTCTACAAAGAACGCTGGTAGCACAAGTAATTTATGCCCGAGGGGTGAAACAGCTGTCCTACCTATTAACACGGAGCCTTTAAACTCCCGTATAACCCTGAATTCATCGTCCGGATGCTGATGCTCCAGCTTAACAAGGGCTTCCCTGGAGACTATGATTTTTTCACCACGCCATTCAACAAGCACGTAATCCGCGTCGGGGTGAACCCATAGGTTCGTTGCTCCGAAGAGTGTCTCGGGGCGGAGGGTTGCAGCTACAAGGCTTGTACCGGGCTCATCTAGTAGTTCGAACTTGACCGCGGTGAACTCGAGTATCTCGACGGGGTTAACGTCTGCATCCTGAATATCATCCTCTCCCTCAGGCTGCTTATGTAGTAGGCAGTAGGTTACTATGTGGTCTCCCCGCGTGATTAACCCCTTCTCCTTTAACCTTAGGAACTGCCAGGTTACAAATGCATTATAGATTTTCTCTGCTGTGTGGAATCTCCTCCTCCAATCAATACTGTATCCTAACGCGTCGAAGTCTGAGTGTATCCTCTCAGCGAAGAATACTGCTAAGTTTAAGGGGTCTTTGAAGGACTCTATAACCCTATCGATCTCCTTTGGGTCCTTGACGTATATTGATACATACTTCCTGTAACGATCAATGATCTTCTCCTCCCCCCTCCTAATCCTCTCCGAAACAGCTATTATCGGCGTACCAGTTACGTGGAAAGCCATTGGGAACAGCACGTTGTACCCGCGCATCCTCTTGTAACGGGCGACGATGTCTCCAATAGTATAAGTCCGGCCATGCCCAATATGTAGGGGACCATTAGTATAGGGGTAGGGGACTGTTATAAAGTAAACAAGCCTACCGGGATCAACAACTGGCTCAAATAAACGACTCCTACGCCATTCAGCCTGCCATTTAGCTTCTATTCCTCGAAGCCATTCCAGGAAGTTTTGCCTGCTACTCATTTAGACAACACCATTCAAACACTACTATGCGTAAAGGTAAACATGTTATATTATGGATTAAAATAGAGTCTAGTTATTAATCATTATTCCCACTATTAGAACCCCCATCTCCGCTTTCCTCCTCGACTTCTCCCCTTTCATCCGGCGGCAGCTCTGAGGGTTCATCACCAATCTGCATAACGTGTATAGCCTCCTCCCCCTCCTCAACTTTATCTAATGGAATGTTCTCGCTTTCCTCGCTTTCCTTTAGCCTTCTGTATAGGTCCCAAAGGGATAGGGGACCGGTTACACCAGCTATGATCAGCATAGCAGTGAGCAAGTATACCGGGTTGATACCGGGTAATGGTATGCTTGGTACGAAGTAAATTGCTAGGAAAATTATTAACCCAATAGCCGCACCCATAGACGTCCAGAAGGATATAGTCATTAAAATAAAGAATAGACTCGCATCCTTATAGTATTTAATAACAAAAATTAAACCTATTACAAATCCAATAGCTGGACCTATGATCCTGATCATAACATATAATGATACTAAATTCGAGAAAACTCCTGCAATACTAGTAGTATAGTAATAGAGGGTTAAGACGATAAACACTCCCGTAGCCACTACCTATCTAACCCCCTCCCAAGCACTACTAGTTTACTGTTGAGCTTTCTCTTAAGAGTCGTTAAAGGGGAATCTATAGATAGGTATTCCATGTGTTTATCTCTAAGCAGTTCATTGACACCTATCTTCTCCGAAATACCTTTCAGAATATCCAAAACCCTTTTTAAATCATTCATTTCAATCCATAAGCCTATATAATAATCATCAAAGGATCCATTAATTACTAAGCCGAAGTATATACCCGCGTCCCGCCAGTTTTGCTCAACCTCGCCAATGTATTCCATAGCGGTCTCTGCGTATTTCTTGATGATTCCAAGGATAAAATCCCTCGTGAAGGGCCTGATATATGCTGTCTCCATTGATAAATACGTCCTCAATACGGAGCACGCTCCACATAAACTTAGGACATGTTTTATATCATGTCAGAACTAGTATTTAACATGAATACTGCCTTCAGGATAACCAGTATATTGTTAAATACTGGTTTACCCGGATTATAACCAGTGATTGTTCCCCGTATGGTGGTTATAGTGGTTAAGCACTGGATCGATGAATTAGCTGATCAGCTCTACGAGAAACTCCTGGAGAGAAATAAGGATGTCTATGTGTTTAATGGTGGGTTGAGTGTTTCGGGGCTCCAGCATATTGGTAGGCTTCGAGGCGAGATCATTATTCCCGAGGTTCTCCGCAGGATTTTAACTGGGAAGGGGCTTAGGATCAAGCAGTACATTACACTGTACACGCAGGATGCTTGGAAGGGTAAGAAAGCACAGCTCGAGGCTTTCAAGAATCCCGGGGAGGCTGGGAAGTATAAGGGTTGGCCGTTGATCAAAGTCCCCGACCCGGAGGGTTGTCATAGTAATTGGGTCGAGCATTTCTGGAGGGATTTCGGCCCCTATATTAAAGAGTTTACTGATGGATTGATCGAGGAGGTTACTACTACGGATCTATACCGTGGTAGGCTCAAGGAGTTTACAAAGCTAACCTTCCAGTTAAGGGATAAGGTTAGAAGGGTGATCAACAAGTACCGGGGCCGGAAACCATACCCTGAGGGATGGATACCCTTCGAGCCAATATGTAGTAGGTGCGGCAGGATCGATTCCACTGTTTCGACGAGGATTATTGATGGGGATCGTGTTGAGTATGAGTGTAGGAACTGTGGAAACCGGGGAGTTTCCACCCTAGAAAACGGAAAACTCAACTGGAGAATAGAATGGGTAGGAGTATGGTGGAGCCTAGGAGTAGACTTCGAACCCTACGGTAAAGACCATGCAGCACCCGGAGGCTCGAGGGATAGCTGCGTAGACCTAACAGTAAACGTTTACGGCTTCAAACCACCGGAGGGAATACCCTATGAATGGGTAGCGTTGAGGACTAGGGATAAGAGAGTATTAGACATGACTAGTAGTGGATTCATAGGCTTCACACCAAGGGAATGGCTAGAGGTAGCCCATCCACACATCTACCGGTTCATAGTACTCCGAACACAGCCTATGCGTAAAGTAATAGTCAGCCTATACGAGATACCCCAGTACTACAGCCAATACTATAGGGCTGAGAGGATCTATTACGGATTAGAAGAGGCTAGGGATGAGGAGGAAAAAGTATTATTGAGTAGGAGCTACGAGCTAAGCTACCCGAAGGGTAAGCCTCCGAGCGAGCCGCCGGAGCAGGTTAGCTATACTCATCTAGCAATACTATCACAGATCCTCCCAAGGGATAAATGGGGGAGTGAAGGAGTTAGACGGCTTAAGAACACTGGGCTGATCCCCGAGAACCCGTCCAGCTACGGGCTGAAGAGGATCATGGAGATAATTGAGAAGGCTAGTGTATGGGTTGAGAAGTATGCGCCGGAAAATATGAAGTTCAAACTACTACCGGGCCCGAGCAGGGAGATCATAGAGTCGATACCCGAGGAGCACAGAGTTGTTCTTAGAAGGATGCGTAGACTACTAGAGGAGTTATCGGAGTGGAGTGATGAAGAGATTAAGAAAGCAATGATCGAGGCGACCAAGGACATGGATCCCGGGGAGCGCCGGAAACTATACCACAACTTCTACCGCTTACTACTAGGAAAACCAAGCGGGCCAAGAGCAGCGCCGCTACTAGCCCTACTAGGCAAGGAGAACACATTGAAGTATCTACGCGAAGTCTAAGAACAATATAATACCCAACTAGTATTCTACTCATTAATAGATGTGGAGGGCCAGGACGCCCGACCAAGCCCTTCCGAGGAGTAGGGGGAGGGCTTGGGGTGAGGAATGCACCGGTTCCCGAAGAAGAATCTTATCGGTGGCGGAGCCTCCACTTCTTCTTGAATAGCCTCATAGTGAATACTTTCTCTGTAGATACTACCCTCCCCGTAAACCATATCACTATTCCAGCGTAGACTAGGCTTGAAGCAACTGCTACTATTATCGATGAATAATCTCCTATGAATCCATAGGGTATTATTAGTCCTACGTTTATCATTGGTATCGCTGCTACTAGTAGCCTAGTTGATTCATTCATCGAGGCCGGGTCTATGAATATGCTTATGAATACTAGTATTGCTAGTGGGAATACAATGTATCCGGACACGATCTGGGCTGATCGAACGTCTTCGACGAATAGTGATAAGAGTATTGCTAGTCCCAGTATGAATAGGACTAGGCCGATCAAGGCTATGAATAACCCGGTAATAGTGTAGGGGCCGATGATACTGTAGAGTGCTGAGATACCTGCTGTAACAACGGATGTATTAGTGCTCGAACCAACAGTTGTTAGTGATGAGAAGAACCAGATATATAATCCCCCATAAACTAGTACTCCCAGGAACCCTATGATCGCTGCAGCAGTGATCTTCGCCGCTATAAGCTGCGTCCTGCTAAGCGGTAGTGATAACAGTGTTTCAAGCATCTTCTCCTCCTTCTCCACAGCCATACTGGTAGCAGAGAGCTGCGCTATGAATCCGGAAAGGATCATTACTAGGATGGGTATTATTATGACTGTAGTAATCAATCCGCCGATAACGGCTTCTACATCCCTAGTCTCCAATAGTTTATTCTTCAACAGGATTGCTAGCCTAGCATCAACTGGTTTCTCCACAAACCCCCTTGGTAATCCGTGCCTTGTAGTAACTATCAGTGTTAGATTCCTAGACAGCGTGGATACTGCTTCAAGTACCTTACTAGACCTTGTAAAGGAGAGTATACTAATAGACCGGATTACTGTGTACACACTTATATGGGCTGGTTTAAGACTGGATAAGTTCTCGCTGAAACCGCTCGGTATAACTAATGCTCCTAACGCATTACTTGATCCCAGTATTCTCCTTGCTTCATCGAGGCTTGAAGCATTAATCAACCTGTACCCGTTCTCCCTCAATAGCTCCCTTACCGTATTAGTCCAGTTCCCATGATCCATATCTACAAGTACGAGTAGCCCTCCCTTCTTCTCAGCCTCCCTCGCTACCTGCCCCATGAAGCCTATCATCACCGCATACATGATCCCCGTTAGTATTAGTGGTACTATGATCATTGCAATTATGATCTTCGGATCCCTTATCATGCTCTTAAGCTCCTTTACAAGTATGATCTTGAAAGTCTTCACGGCGGGAACACCCTCCTTAGACTAATTCTTCTCCGACGAGTTTCGTGAATACTTCCTCAAGGTTCTCCGCATTGTACTCCTCGACTAGTTTCCTCGGAGGCCCCTCAGCAATGATCCTCCCCTCATGTATGATTCCGACCCTATCGCATAGATATTCTACTTCAAGCATGTTATGACTGCTGAGAAGTACCGTTACCCCCTTCTCCTCCGCGTATTTCTTAATGATCCTCCTAACCTTTGTAGCATTAATAACGTCTAAGCCGCTGGTAGGCTCGTCTAGTATTGCTACTCTGGGATTAACCATCAGTGTTTTAGCGATCAGTAGTCTTCGGAGCATACCCTTACTATAAGTCTTGATCTTATCTCGGAGCCTATCCCCGAGCCCACTAATCCTCGCTGCTTCCCGTACCATTTCATCCATCCTATCCTGATCATCAGTGTAGAAGCCAGCTATGAAGTATAGGAACTCGAGGCCAGTCAAATACTTGTATGCACCAGCATCCTCTGGCAGGTAGGATATAACCCTCCTAACCCTATCCGGCTCCTCCACGACACTATAACTCTCAACCAATGCATCACCACGGGTAGGCTCCAGTATCGTCGCGATTATTCTTAGAGTAGTCGTCTTACCGGCACCGTTAGGCCCGATCAAACCATATATTTCTCCACGACGTACACTGAAACTAATACCCTTCAAAGCATGAACATTACCAGGGTAAACCTTCTCCAAATCCTTAACAATAACTGGATAATCTGTACTCAACAATAAACACCGCCAAGCCCATTCTTATAAGGCGAATAATACTAGTAGCACTCATTAAAAACACGATATCCAAAAATAAATAATCATTAACATGTTATATTATAATCTACCGCTAAAACACGCTACGATCAAAAACTTCAACCTTAAAACCTCTTAGACTACAGGTGCAAATTACTAGTTTCGGCTGCACAGTGTTCGAAAACATGAATTGATTATTATAGCAGCAAATTAGGCGATCTATGCTATTCTACTCAATTAGTTATACTCCAGTCTGGGGTTAGGATTGATAAGCAGGGTGTTTATCATTATTCCTAAAGGAGGCTCGGAAGAAGCAAGGAATAGTTGAGGATATGGTTCTCGATCTATATATTGAGGGGGCATCATAACATTGTAAACTAGGGATTTATGGAATAAGCTGAGAATACGGGGCAGGAAGCTTAGAGTTAATATTGACAAAGCCGAGGAAGAGCTCGACATGGACGAGGAGCATTGGCTTGAACGGTTAAAGCGGTAATAGTGAATGCATATGCTGTTATCGCCAATTAACTAGTTAAGCATTAACTAATACTGCGGGAATCCTCGATAGAGTAGGCTAGGCAGTATTAGAAGGAATACTTCGTTTCTAGATAATACAGGGATTATTATTCCAATACGTAAAGGATTGGTTATCCTTTAATGATGAGTTAATTGTTTAGGCTACGGGTTTATAATTTGTATGTATTTCATTCCTAATTCCTTGATCTGTTTCGTGCCTCCGCCCCGGATAATTGTTTTAACAGTTCTCCACGTCTTCTCTGAGGGTATATGTGTTGAAGCGATCATATCGATCCCCTTCCCGATCAATGATTCTGCTGGTACTGATGCTGACGGCCCCATTAACACGGTTACCGCGCTGGGTTTCTTGTATCTCAGTATTTCATCGATGCTATCATTGGTAAGTGTCGAACCAGTTATGATCAAGTTATCCGCTCTGGGGAGTGCTCGGTAATAATAGAATTCAGGGTAGGCTATATCCCTCCTGCATGGGGCTGATTCGAAGACGTAGAATTCATAGTTTCTACTCCTTAAGTAATCCACGATAGGCCTTAGATCACCAATTATCACCGTTAACTTATTCTCGAGGTCTAGGAGGTTTAATACTTCCCCTTCACCCACTGGTTTAACCGTTAAACCGTTCTCGAGGAGGTATTGATTGTAAGCGTTTATGATCGAGTGCCCGATCTGTTTCAAGTAGGGGTTTATCGAAGAAACATAACTAGGTAATTCATCGATCCTAACCGGGCCACTATACGGTTTTTTACCAACCATGTTATTTATCAATGTATGGGTAGCCCCAACATATTCTACTCCATCAATAGATAATACAGCATAACTATACCTTATCCCGAAGCCGTAATCAACAATCTTAACCTTATGCCTACCAGCATTCCTAGCAACATATAAGGCGATATTATCTATAAGCAAACCCGTGCAACACCCATAAACCGCAGTATTAAACACGCTCATAGAGGGAACAATTGATAACTATACCGGATATAAGGTAATATCGATAACTAAAAGGAGATGATGGACTTACATGGTTATACCTAATAGTGTCCGGGCACTAATTTGGGCATTTATGATTATTGGCGGTTATCTTCTAGGCTTACTGGTAAATAATTATCTAGCACTTCCATGTCTTTCAATACCGTGTTTTACTGCTGGGATAGTATTATTGATCATTATTGGTAGAGCCGCTGGGGTAACTGGGAGGTATCTCCGGGTTTACGGTAAGAGTAGCCCTGATAAAAGCTTCGGTGAGTTGGATAGGCTTGTAACGGTTGGGCCGTATTCTTGTATGAGACATCCAATGCATTTCTACCTAAGCCTAACACCAATAGCGATCGGCCTTATCACGGTTAATCCGGGCTATGCATTTATCATCGGCCCAGTCGAGACCATAATGATACTATTAATGGCTTTATTGATAGATGAGAAGGAATCGCTGGAGAGGTTCGGGGAAGCCTATGAGGAGTATAGGAGGAGGGTTCCAGCCTTCAATCCGAGCCCTAAGTGTTTATGGAAAGCCCTAAGCCATAAGCCAAGCCTTAAACCCAGGGAGCAATGATCACCTTGGAGGATAACCTATTATTGATCAATGGTTTTCCCCGGCAGGATTTCTTCTAGGTCTAGATGACTACTATACTTGTATTTCCTATACTCACTACTAGAGCCCGGTTTCCTAGCTATAAAGAGCTTCTCATGATAGATCAATAGGAAGTCCCTCTTCTTCAACTTAGCCCACCTCTCCCTAGTAGTCTTCATCCTATGCTGGATCTTGATTACTTCTTCCTTCAGGATGAAGCCCGTTCTTAATAGTATTTCGAGGATGTAATGGGTTATTGGAACATAGTGTTTACGGATCCTAGTATCACCAGCGAGAAGCCCCATGTATTTACCCGGCTTTAGTACTCGGTAAGCTTCACTAGTTACTTGGTACATCATTGAGAGGTATTCTTCAAGCTTCCTAGTACCCGATAAATCTCCAGGTAGCTTCGCCTTCTTACCGTATTTTATAATATTGTAATACGGTGGATGCGTCGCAATAAGATCTATGCTTTCACTACGTATCTTATCGAGGCTTCTTGCATCGCCGTGGTATATTTCAACACGGGCATTCAGGACATCATCGATCGAAATATTCTCGTCTATATCCGGAGATATTTTTCCATCCAGCCATCCCTGTGAATCCTTCCTTGAAGATGCTTCGCGGAGGTATTTCTCGAGCCAGTAAAGCCTGTGTAGGGTGAGTATGACCGCATTATAGTTTATGTCTACGCCGATACAATTCCTTCCAAGGAGCTTTGCCTCTATACACGTAGTCCCACTACCGATCATTGGGTCTAAAACCGTGTCTCCGGGCTCAGTATACATTAGTATTAGTGCTCTGGGGATCTGTGGTGCCCAGTTACCCCTATAATTCCCCCTATGAGTAGCCCAGGCTCCACGTTTAGGAAAGCTCCACACGGTAGTGGTAATATCGGTTAATTCCTCCGGTGATGGAATAAGCCTCTTAATCTTTACAGGTTTTAGCTCTATAATACTACCCTCTATTTCAACTTCCCTTCTCTCCTCTATGTAACCTAGATAGTCTTTAAAAGTAACCATCTTCATCCCGGTAACAACGCCGCTAGGGCTAGACCTACTATACTGAGTCATTTAATCATCAACCACGCGAAACTGGGATAAAACAAATATATACAATGTTTGATTAACATATATTCTTCAATATACATGCTACGGTTAAAATAGAAACACACAAGTATTGATAAGCCCTCTCTTCTAACATATATGAAAAAAGATGCCTACCTCTTTACAGCGAATTATTAATGCTCTTAAAGTTCTTTCTATTAATATTGTTGAATACTTGTAAACTCTTCGATGATTAATACGGAGAAACTATTTATCAGTACTTGGTTGGTGGGGCTTATTGGAGCCTGATCGGGAGTGTGTTAGGTGCATTGTTAATGTTAGGCTCGGCGAGGTTATTAGTAGCGTAAAGGATCGTGATCGAAGCATTGAGCTTCAATTAAAGGTTTTAGAGAAAGCTACTGAATGGTTTAGAAAGAGTAATGAGTTAACAATTATCGCAACGAGGATATTTCAATGGCTCATCCGTGAGGCCCCGGAGATAGCTAATTACTACCGGGAGTTGAAGAGGGAGTCGATCCTAGATGCTTGGAGTAGTATTGAGGGTTTCCGCAGATATACTGAGGAGTTGGAGGGTTTCGACCGGTTCCACTATGCTGTCAGGCTCTCAATTGCTGGAAACATCCTCGATACTGGTGTCCACGGCCATACAGCTCCCAGTAGTCTCGGGCTCGAATACGTTTCGAAGACTCCGTTCGGCATAGATCATACTAAGAAAGCCTACGAATTACTGAGAAGCAGGGATTTAAGGATTGCATGGTTGTTTGATAATGCTGGTGAATCAGTATACGATACTGTACTACTCGAGGAGATTAGGAGTATGGGTAACTATGTAGTCGGTATTGTGAAGGATGATCCCGGTTTCCAGAATGATCTAACTATTAACGATGCATACTATGCAGGGATCGATGAATACGTTGATGAAATAGTTAGCACTGGCTGCAGCTGCTCCTCAATACACCGGCCCGGCGTCTCGGAGGAGGCCTGGAGGATTATTAGGGATTCAGACCTCATAATTGCTAAGGGTATGGCTCACTACGAGTACTTGTCGACGATGAGTCTGGACAGGCCGGTACTGCACCTCTTAATACCTAAGTGTCGCCCGGTTGCTTCAAGTCTTGGTGTCGGGAAGGGTGTTTTTGTAGCACTGCTTAGAGACTAGCCTTTCCCCGCTTATTCTTGATCTTCCAGTAATAGATCGATGCTAAACCCGCCGCAGTTACTATTAAAACTATTACTACTTGTCGGACCGGTAAACTAGTGTTTTGTTCCTCGTTATAGTTAATTATTTTGACGATGTAATCCGTCCTATTAGTTGTATTATAGTGGATAAGGTAGATTAGCCTAGCAGTTGTTAAGTTGTTATATGAGTATTTACGTAGCCAATCAGTGATCTGGTTAACGAGGCTTTCAATACTAGTATTATTATTAAGCATTGTTATAACCAGCCTGCCATTGCTCGATGAGTATGTGTAGGTTACGAGGCTTTCTATTAATTCATCGGTGATCGTTATTGAAGCTTCCATGTATGGTAGTGGGTTTACATAGCTGTACAGGTTTGTTTCATCACACTCTTCTACCAGCTTAATTAATTCCATGATAAGCCTATTCCCGGTTTCTACTGGGGTTATTGATGTATATTCATAGATTACTCTTGGATATACTTCTGCACCACTGTTATCTGGGCCTATGATCATCCTATTATAGACGAAGCCTGTTCCAACACTGCTATTCATCAATGTTAATACTAGTCTGTACAGACTAGTACCCTCGGGTATAATTAATTCCCCATCGATCCTATACCTTTCCTCGCCCAGAACACCCTTAGTAATCTGTACGTTTATCAAGTTGCTTTCTCGACTGATCTCTGCTACCCTTGTGTTTTTCAACCAGTATTTTTGGAAGAAGTCGTGGTATTCTCGTTGGTAGAATTCTATAATGTTTATGCGGGGATAATTAGTTACATTTATCCTAGTTTTCGCTGTATCGTTGAATAATAGTATTAAACCCCTCCTATACTCCTTTATTTCTGCTTTACCGTTGTGTGTTATTGTATATGTGCCCGACTTATTCCCCTTACCATGTTTTAATTCGTGGTATAACGTGTATCTTAGATTACCAGTATTCATTTTGCGTATTGCTAATACTATGTCTCTATCATGGAATGTTATGTTGAGCTTTCCCTTACCATTACATTTTGCTCCGTAGAGTATTTTTACCCATAGTTCTTGGCTTTCTTTCCTGGGTTTATATGATAGATAGTATATGTTCTCCTTAGTCCTATTAATTACTTCATAGCTTAAATATACGATGAGGCCCGTTTCTTCCTCTAGTTCCTTGTTAACGGGTATCCTGGTTATAATCCTGTCCCTGCTTATTGTGATGCTGATATATGTGGAGCCGTCTGGCGATGTTCCGAGGGGGATCTTGTCTCCGGGCCTAAAACCTTTTTTCTGAGTTATTGTTGAAGTTATCAGTGCATTATGCATTATTACCAGTATTAGGATGATAGCAGCAAGCCACCTAGAGAACTCCGCGTCTTGGCTAGGTTTTCTCATTATAAACCACTATTATCCGGGATTGTCTCCGTTTCCTCCAGAAAGACCAGGCTAGTATTCCAGCTATTACTGCTCCTATTATACATGTAATGTACAAGGCTGTATTAGTCCCTGCTCCCGGCTTATACGTTATCTCCTTCATAATGAACCTTGTCCTACCGCTCTTATAGTCGTGTATTCCGAAAACTATTGATACCCTATCCTTGTCTGAATAGGAATATTTTCTCAGCCACTCTATAATTAGGTTAATCAGTCGTTTTGGAACAATGTTTTTCTTTAGGATCATGTAGATATGCCTGGGTTTTGCTAAAGTATTATTCGGTAGTATTGCTGATCCCGAGGAGAGATATGTGTATTGGTTTAGTGCGGTGTTTAATGCTTTTATTATATGGATGGTTGCATTAAGGTATGGTATAGGCTCTACGTTCTCGAATAGTTTAATTGTATCTATCTCTCCTAGTAGATGGGAGACATGTGGTAGGGTCTTCAAAAGTTCGTTTGTAGATAATTCTCCGATTACTGCTGATAATGAGACTCCATAAGATTTATTTCCTATAGTATTTTTGTCAATTATACTTCTACGCATGAATAATCTTGTATGATTACTTGCTTCACTCAGTGTATTCAGTACCGTGTAGAGGGAATCGTTTACTAGTATATAAGCGTCTATTATTATGTGGTAAGCCCTATAGGAGTCTCTTAGCATTCCTTCACTGATTATTCTATTTATTCCGCCATAGAATGGGCCCCAGATCCCTAAGTATGTATTATCTAGGATATTTATCTTATTTATTGGCGTTAGCTTTAAAATCTCTCTTATAATATAATCAGAGACATTTAATGGCGGATACTTCTTCAGTTTCTCGTTATAATATGCTTTTAATAATCCACTAATTCTAAATCTGTATTCGTCGCCTATCTTACCGGATTTTTTTAGATTTATCCTACAGTCCGTCTCGATCCTATAGATCGTCTTGTTCGAGGCATTACCGAGCATGATTTCAGCATATGCTTTGAAGCTTAATGTAGAACTATTCGTCTTAACAATATTCATCATGTATGATTCTATATGGTATCCTTCCAAGAATATAGAGTTTTCATGACTATAGGAAACTATAACAGCTATTCCAGCCTCACTTCCTTTACTATAAAAAATACGAGCAGCGATGCCTTGCCTTACTTCTAAGACTCTATTGATCGGAATTGACACAATAACATAGTTCTTAGTAACATTTATCCAAGCAATTATAGGCCTCCCACCTGGATTACTGATCGGTATCTTCTCGCCAACCCTAATAGTTAGAGGCGTTTTAGCCACATTTAATACTGGTAAAACTATGAATAAGAAGAGTAAAACAACAATTATTTCCCTATGCACAACAAGACCACCCAGACTTCAACCTACAATGATTATTTTATACATGATGTATATTCTTTATTTCTCCTCAAAAAATTAATCTGATATGGGGGTGTAACTTAATTGATTGGTGTTATTGTTTTAGCTGCTGGTCTTAGCCGCCGGTTCCCCGGTAATAAGTTATTGTTTAGATGGGATGGTGTCCCGGTTGTTAGGCGCACTGTTCTCAATGCATTAAACTCGAGTGTTGACCGCGTAGTTGTTGTGTTGGGGCATGATGCTGATCGTGTTAGGAGTGTTCTCGTTGACTTAGATGTTGAGTTCGTTTATAATCCGGATTATCGGGAGGGTATGAGTAGTAGTGTTAAGCGTGGGGTTAAGTATTTGTGGGACAAGTATGGTGATCGGCTGGAAGCAGTGATCATAGCTCCCGGGGATACTGCGTGGGCTCCGCCCGAAGCCTACGACCTCGTTATTGAGAAGTATCGGGAGTATAGGGGCCGGAAACTAATAGTCGTAGCAGCTTATAAGGGGAGGCGTGGACACCCAATACTCTTCGATTCTAAGCTAGTACCCGAGATATTATTGATAGGTGAGCATACTCGTGGGTTGAAGGGTGTAGTCTACAAGTATAAGTGGGATACCCTAGTAGTTGAAACACCCTATCCCGGAGTAATACTAGACCTTGACACCTATAATGACCTAAACCGTGTAAAGTACATGTTGAAGAAGTAGCCCAAGCCCTATACTGGATAATAAGACTCGATAACAACCCCTATAGATCACATAGTGTCATATATGCTATGACGCTGGTGTGCAAGGGTTTCTAATATATAGGTCCTACCTCTGAACATGTTAATGGTGATAATGGTTTGCCTATAAGGATCCTCGGATTACTTATGCTATTACTGGTTTCACCGACGCTAACCCTTGTATTTACAGAGTATAAATGGTATTATGACTATGAGGTTAAGGGATGGCTAGCATTCATCCTACCCAAAAACACGGACTTCAACCTAACGAGTTTCCGGGAGAGGATGCTTTGGCTCGGAGCTGATCCCGGTAAATACGTTGTAAACACTAGTAGTTTCAGGGGAATAGTTTACAAGCCCTTCTATAGGTGGGATACAGTAGTATTTGTTGGAGAAGTAACTATTAACGGCTCGGAGAGGGTATTAATCGAGACAATGGCTGTCGATTCACCGTACCATTACCAGTTCATCAAGGAGGTCCCGAGCCTAGTAATTAACCAGAGCACTGTTGAGAAAGCATTAGCTGGGACTAATTGGACTCTCATCAAAAACATTACTAGGCTCGAGCATGGTAAGTGCATGAAGCAAAACAACAGCACGATAACCAGTCCCTATGGTAGTACGGGTTATTGTAAACGAATCCTCAGACAATTCATCCTCCATTACCCAGCTAATGGGGCTCCAATTATTAAATTATACATCGTATCATGGGCTTTCCAAGAGATCCCCAGGAAAAGCTTTACACGATTCGAAATATACTCCCGGGAAAACAATACATTGGTTAAAAACGCGGTGATAGCCTTACTGGATAGGCTCGGCGTACATGGCTTGAATATTAAATGGCGCTACGAGGCTAGGAAGCCCAGTATACATGAGTTATACTCTATTGTTAACATCGAGCTAGAATACCTATCCCGTATCGGAGTTATCAACTATGATAGATCCCTTAAGCCCCTTGCAGGCCTAGGATTGAATACTACCTTGATCATAACTGATAATGGCTTTAAAGTATTGAATGAGTCAAACCCCGTATCACTACTAGACTTACCCACTCTTCCATCCATGATACCCATAGACCCTGCTCACCCCTACGGATCACGTACAACTACTACAATAAGGGGAGAATTCTCCGAGACCACAAGTATCGTAAAAACACCGACTCCGACCGGAATAGATCCAAGGTGGCTGTATCTAATAACTGCATTCATAATATCACTAGCCGCCGCCTATACAGCGTATTACTTCTCCAAGCCTAAGTAGTATTCAAAGGGGGTTTTACTGGTTGGAGCTTGAACTGTTAAAGTACTATGTTAAGCTCCGAACCCGTAAGAGCCCGATTGGTGTCCGGGAGGCTCAGAGACTGCTGGGCTTTAAAAGTCCCGGTAAGGCTCAGAGGGTTTTGAAAAGGCTTGTCCGTTACGGTCTTGCTTCGAGGCTTGATAATGGTAAGTATGTATTGATAGATAAGCCTGTTCCGGAGCTTATTGGTAGAGTGATTATTAGGGGATACGTTATACCTAGGTCGCTATTCTTATCCGTCTATATGACCGTTTTTGCACTCTTTACTATTCTCCTACTGGATACGGGCATCTATATCGACACGGCTTTGATCCTACTAGTTCTACCTGCATGGGTTGATACGATTGATGAATACTTTAAGCTTCGAAAAGTATTAGCGGGGTAGGGTTTTCTAAGCATGTATTCATTATAAATCCCTTAATCAGATAAGCATACACTGTTGTAACCAGTAGCTTAGAATTGTTTCTCTGGGTGTGTTTCTTGGCCCTTATTGAGCGGAGGATTAAGGAGCTCTATGAGCGGAACCCTCTTAGTAGAAGGGTTGTAGAGGAGATCCATAGTGTTGCCGGGAAGCTTAGGGAGAAAGGCTTCAATCACTTGAAGATCATGAATTTCTGCGGCACTCATGAATGGACTATTACTCATTATGGTCTCCGAAGCCTTATGCCGGATAACGTTGAGTTAATCGCTGGGCCTGGGTGCCCGGTGTGTATTACGCCGGGGCACTATGTTGATCTGCTTGTTGAGCTCAGCATGGAGGGATACGTTATACATACTTACGGGGACGCCTACAAACTACCCGGCTCGAAACCAGTGGGTATTAGGAGCCTCTACGATGCACATATCGAGGGCGGTGATGTTAGGATCGTTTACGGGTTCCTAGATGCTGTGAAGACCGCTGCTAGGGAGAGGGGGAGGAAGCACGTCTTCTTCGCAGTGGGCTTTGAGACAACTATGCCTAGCACGGCTGTACCGCTTAGTAAGGGTATTGTCCCCGATAACCTTTTGATCCTTTCAGCCTACCGTTACACTCCACCGATCATGAGGTATCTACTCGAGAAAGTACCGGGAGCCCACCTTGACGGTATCCTCGCCCCGGGGCATGTATCAGCCGTGATCGGATCAGAGGCTTGGAGGTTTCTACCCGAAGAATACGGTATACCAACAGTTGTAGCAGGCTTCGAGCCCCTCGACGTACTATTGGCGATCTATTATATGTTGAAAATGCTCTACAAGGGCGAGCCGGGCTTGATCAATGAGTATAAGAGGGTTGTAAAACCCAATGGTAACCCGGACGCATTGAAGGCTATGAGGATGGTTTACGAGGCCCGAGATGCTTATTGGAGGGGTATAGGCGTCGTACCGCGTAGCGGGGGCTATCACCGGGATGAATACTTGAAGCATGACCTATACCACTACTTGGGGATCGAGGACAAGCCGGTAAACGATAACCTGCCCGGCTGTAGGTGTGGTGAGGTTAGCTTAGGGCTTGTTAAACCAACCGATTGCCCATTATTCATGAAAACCTGCACACCCAGCAGCCCCTACGGGCCCTGCATGGTTAGTGTTGAGGGGACATGCCGTATATGGGCCGAGAACCTGCCCTTGAAGCTATGAGTTAGGATAGAAAACGGCTGCTTCCATAATTATTAAGCATTCTTAAACCATGTAGGATACATCCACGTAGTATCTTGGCGGGTTTCCTATGAGTTCTCTAATATCCTTTTCAGCTTCATCTATTAACGCTCCTAGATCATCCGTGTTCTCCAGCGTGATCTTCTTATAGTTTCTCCTCGAGAAATCGTATAGTGCAGCACTGATCTTCCCTGATTCCAGTTCTCGCTCGCCGATATATATGAGTATTGGCGGGTGCAGAGTTGATCTGATCTTTCTAACGTATCCGGATAGATGAGGCCTATCTATCGATGATGCTACGGCTCTAACATCCATTTCCTGAAGCTTAGAAGCTACCTGTTCAGCATACTTAACCACTTCAGCATCCCTATCCCCACCGCTCTTAATCCCTATAACTACTGCTTGAACCGGTGATAACACATAGGGTAGCCTCCCCTGGTATGCTTCAAGGTATACTCCTAGGAATCTCTCAATACTACCAAGCAGGGCCCGGTGAATCATGTATATGTCTGAAACACCATGAGTCTTCTCGAGTAGCTCGTTCAGCTTGAACTTTCTGGGAAGGTTAAAGTCGAACTGGATTGTCCCGATCTGCCACTCCTTCTTCCCACCCGTCTCCGGATCAGGTAATAGCGCTATAACGTCTAGCTTAGGCCCATAGAACGCCGCTTCGCCCTCGGCGGCGAAGTACTCGATCCCGTATCTACGGTGTATTTCCTCAGCCATCTTTACTAGTTTCTCCTCTGCAACACTCCATTCTTCCGGCGAGCCCATGTATTCCTCACCGATCTTGGACTTATCCGATAAGCTGATCCTAAGCTTTACTGATTCAGCAGTTATAGACATGTGGAATAGTTTCTCGTATAGATCCTTTAAATCACTGAATACTGATAAGAATAGGTCAGCTATCTGCTCCTCCCTAGCGAAGAGGTGTGCGTCATCCTGTGTAAATCCTCTAACCCTCATCAACCCCTTTAACGCGCCGGATATCTCGTATCGATGAACCTTTCCCAGCTCGAATACCTTAAAGGGTAGCTTGATCTTATGACTGTATTTTTCTAGGAGGTTCATAAAGATTAATACGTGGTATGGGCAGTTCATCGGTTTTAAAGCATATTGGTCTCCCTCAATGTCTAGTAGGAACATGTTCTCCCTGTAGAAGCTTAGATGACCAGTTAACTCGTAGAGGGTTGTCCTAGCAATTATCGGTGTTTCAACGACGTAGTACCCTCTCTTCACATGGTACTTTGTCAAGATATAGTATAGTATACTCCTCACTAACCCTCCTCCAAGACTGAACAAGGGGTTTCCGGGACCAGTATAGTAGCCGTACTCCCTACCGATCATTGGAACCCTACTAATGGGCTTGATCAATATATCCTTATCGTAAGCTATATCTATGTGATCCCTATACATAATCCTCCACCGATCAAGTAATTATATAAAAACACTGGCTTAAACAACTAAACCATAATTGTAAATAACTAATAGATATGAACGGTATATTAGATTAATCCAATAAGCAACTATGAGAGAAGCAGTAGAAATAAAACATGATGAGCCTCCTATATCTATAATGACCCATATGCAATCCATGGTACTGTCCATTTTAAATGTGAAAATAACACCGAAAATAAAATATACTGTTTTTATAAAAACAGTAAATGGGTAGGTTTGTATGCAATCCGGAATCAATGTAAAGTATAGTACGGTAATGATCTTCGCTACAATTATGCTGCTCCTCCCAATACTTATAGGTAGTTATCCGAGTAGTGCTGTCAATAATGAGTCTTCATACGTTCCTGTACGGGTTGAGGGTTTCAAGTATACGTATAAAATCGATGATGCACCGGGTACGAATTACTTTATATATTCTGGAGATGGCTTTACGGGTTACATTCATGTTAGCGATATATGTGGTGGGCAGAGCTGCGAGTTTAAACCGGTAAATTTCGTATACAAGTATGAGGATTATCTTAAGATTAAGGAGTTAGAAGGCGAGATTATCGGTTTCCTAAGGGATAATTATGGATTGAAGATCCCTTATCGTGGCGATATATACCTTGTCGATAATAGTAGGATAGTTATTGTAATACCCGTTATTTCGTCGACAAACCAGCTCAATATAGAAAGGTTAGCCATGATCTCAAAGCTGTCGTTGATAGGGATGATGTATCTATTGTCTTGAAAACTCTTCCACATAGTAGTTTTGACCCGAAAACCATACGGGAAGCATCTGAAAAGATCACTTCAATACTCGACCAGATATACAATACCAGTTCTAAGCAGGTTAGGGTTAATGGAAGACTAGTTAAAGAACTAGAGAATGCCCTACGAGGCTTAAATAATGGTAAACTACCCGGAATAACTTTCTCGTTAAACTATGAAGCTATAGGATGTCTGGGAATAGCCCTTGATGGTATCGATGAAAAACCCTCAATGCAGAGCGTGGCGGAATTCGTGAGGGTTTTAAGGGAGATCGTTGGTGATCGTATCCCTATAATCATTGAAGCAGAGCAGGGATCACCGGTACCACTAGGTAGTCAAGGCAATGCCCCCATTAATAAGGGTGAACTGAGCAGTCCATACATCCCCAGTATTTTATCGATAGCACTTATAGCAACTGTAATACCTGTGATCGTGATTTATTCGAAGAAAATATTGAATCATAATACCACTAAATAAAGCTTGTCAAATACGATCTTTTTTCCAACAATTGATTCTTTCCTCCGGAAACTACTATTAATGAGTAAATTGTAACAAATACGCTGATTAGTGGAAGACACCCATGCACACGTTTATATAATATTGCTATGAAGTTGAAGCCGTCTTAGATTATTCGGATTAATTATATGCTTTTCTGCAAACGTTATATGGCCGGTGAACTAGTCTCTATAGTTTATGATCCATTCTGGGGGCGTGTATGGGGTTTTTAGTGTTTCCATACTAATGCTTCTAGCGAGGTATTTTGAGAGCTTCATTCTAGTGTCTCCGTATATTAGTTTCTCGAGTTTATCAATTATCCCATCGGGTAGGTCTTCTAGGTTTTCATAGTTTATCGTTGTTATAGTCTCCGACGTCTCAGTATCCTGTACCTGTATGCTATGGGATTCTAGTTCCCTGGGGCCGATTACTACTAGGAATGGTGTACCCATTACTAGTGCCCGGTTCTTTAATACCCCTATTCTTCTGAGGCCGGTTGAAATAACTAGTATTCTAAGCCCCTTCTTCCTAGCATTCTTCTTCAAGTCTTCGAATATGTCGGCGACGCCTGGTTTGTCTAGTAGTTCTTCGTGGAAGACTATTAATGCTTGTATGGGTGCTAGTACTGGGTTTATCAGTGTCTTGTTCTCTAGGAGTACTCCGATGAATCTTTCAAGGCTTCCTGCTAGTGCGGCGTGTATTAATACTAGATCCTTTACGCCGGTATCCGCGTCTAGGCCCATGATCCTTGGTAGGGATACGTCTAGCTGTGCTGTGAACAGCCTTAAATACCTTGATCCACCGGTGTAGAATAAGTCTAGTTTGGGCCCGTAGAAAGCTGCTGTTTTATCTACTAGTATGTTCGGCTTAGAGTCTAGGCCTAATCTATTGACGACATCCTTAACAATCTCGCCGATCAGTCCGGGCTCGAGTACTTCTTCCTCAATACGCATCCATAAAGCCCTAGTATCCAAGCCAAGATCTGAGAACAAGTATTTACTTGGAGTATTTGGATCGTGTACTGAGACTATGAATTCTAAATCCTCCATCCTAATACCGAGGAGGCTGTATAGGAATAATGTATCGCTGATCAATGCTTCAAGGTACTCTTTAACCCTTGGATATGGTAGTAGTACGTGTATATCATCCTGTGTAAACTGCCGTACACGTATCAACGGCTCTAGTGTCCCGGTTGGCTCATCCCTGAAAACTCTTCCGAACTCGTAGGTTGCTAGGGGGAGGAGATCGCTTGGATGAGGGTAGTGTTTGATTATCGTCTTCATTAATACTAGGTGGTGTGGACAATTCATCGGTCGGAGAATATACTCGGAACCTCTACCCTCCACCCTGTACATTCTCGTACTGAAGTGTTTAAGGTGTCCCGTCTCAACGTATAAGTCCTTCTTCGCTAAAACCGGTGTCTCAACGTATAGTAGGTTGTCGAATCTACGGGTTACTATGAGTAAGAGTATCCGAGACAATGCCTCCCGAGTAATGCTTCCAAGGACATGGGATACTAGCCCTTTCCCAATATACTTGTTATACTCTGGGTGGGTCTTCCTACTTGTAACCGCGAATAGGGCTGAGTTTATCCTATCTATTAATAATGGCTTAACGGGTTTCTCGGCCGCGAGGCCCTTGATCGTTGATAGTATGATTAATCGGATGTAATTCGTTGAGACAAGGCTTTCCGGGTATTCTAATGCATAGTGGACTATATAGTCTCCAATCCTCCCAAGGGCTTCACTGATATAACTTGATACTTCGATAACTATTATTGGCCCAGTAATTATCCTCAGCCTTGGAAGGGTGTATATGATCAAACCGGTTCCACGGTCTATAATATAGTGTCTTCCCTGCTTCTCCTGAATAATCAGTTCCCGCCTTGGAACAAGCTTCTTCTCGACGAGTTCTCGAATACTATACTCGGCGCCTGCCAGGGGTTCCAATAGCTTCTTAACCTTCTCGTCCAGCTGAGCCGGATACCTTACCTCTACTTTAACCCTATCCTCACCAACCTCTCTTTCCAAGACAAATAACTTGTACGCGTCGGGGCCTAGGCCGTTGATCAATGTTATTAATGGTATCGATGAAACTATGACCGAGTCTAGGAGTGATCTATCCCTCTCGACGATGCTTGTACCCAATACTTACGCCCTCATATAGAGTTGTTGTAGAGATAAATTATATGTTTCCCACCCAATCCTTGATCCATCCTTGTCTTCAAGCTGGAATAGCTCCTGGTTGTACTCGTGTTTAAGCCATGATCCATTAATAGTGTCGAGCAATATCTTCTTGAGCTCACGATGTATTATGGATGCTTTCCTGGATGGATCGATGTAGTAGTCTATAAAGCCTCGCGGGCCTCCATATCTCTTCCAAGCGTGTTGATCAGCTGTAACCTTGATCGTTGGTACTAGTGAGCCCCAAGGCGTTCCAAGCCCGGTTGTAAAGTATATTGCTTGTACACCGTGCATAGCTAGTATGTTCCCGGTCATCGGGTCGTAGCCCGCTGATTCAACGAGCACTAATCCCCTCCTATAACTGGTTATCCCAACGTGTTCCTCATAGATCCTAGATGCTTCGTTGAAATGGTTATTGTTTATAGCGTTGATGAGCTTCCTCCCGTTTCGAAGCATGTCTTCGAGGCTTATAACTTTGAAACTAGACGTTCCAAGCCCTTCCTCGATAAAGGGTACTCGGAGAGTCGTCATCACCTGCTTGATCTCCAGTGTAGCGATACCGCCCCTAATATTGCCCGGAGTAGGCTCCGGCTGCTCAGGGGCTTGTTTAAAGGTTAGGTTGCGCTTAAACATTCCGATAAGCTTAGACTCAATGCTTCTATCTCCGCGGGCAAGCCGTAAAACCTTTTCCGGGACAAGCTCGGAGAACTGCCCCTCAACTACTACGAGCCCATGCTCATCGACTAGTTTAGCGGCTAGTTCTCCAATGGTTTTATTCGCAATGATGCTTGAAGGATTGCTTGCACCATTGATAACTCCTATCCTCAGATCCCTCAATGCTTTTTCAGGATTCATCTCCACGACTCGCTTACTCTGCGTCTTCTCGAGTAGTTCGTGTAGTAGTTCAATATATCTACCCTTAACCTTCGAGTATTCTAGTTCCTCACTCCTACACCCATCCCCCTCGAGGTTGCAGTGCGTGATTATGCTTCGAAGTGATGGATAGCTACGCGGCTGTATCTTTACGTAAATTATTGGTGTATCTGGCCTCATCCAAGCAGTGAATTCCACCTTCTTTTTAAAACCGAAGGCTCCGCATCCCAGCTCAAATACGACCAACCCGCCGAATACAGGGTTTTGTAGGAGTAGGAGTAGGCTCGTTTCTACGAGGATTCTCTCCGGGCCTATGTGTGTACAGCCGTAGCCGTGGCTTAGGAATTTCACTCGTACATTACTCTTCGATCCATCCCGTGGTCTAACACGGTATTTCACGAGTAAGCCATCCATCGTGTAGCCGTAGGCGATGGGGGCTACGCATTCAACGATGGGTAATACTGCTATGTCGTTCCTAATACCTGGAAGTACGTGTTCCCCACCGCCGATCCTGTATTTCCTAGGATAGACTCGTAGATTCATAGTAGACCACTACCCGTAACCAGTTAGCTTGTATAGATAAGCTAGGTAGGGGATTAACTCCGGAGTATAAGAGTAGATCCCTGATAGCCCCGAGGGGTTAGGCGGCGATACTATGTTGCCTATAAACCTCGGAGTACCAGCTTCCAAGGGGTCTACTCCGAACTGTTTCCTCGAAGCCTCCCGGTCAATGAATACGGGTTTACTACTACCAGGCTGTATACACCCGATCCTATCACCGATCAATCTGAGCTCTACGCATTGAAAAGGGTATTCCCCATAATCTCTCCTACCCAGTAGTTCTCTCGATCTACTCCAGAGCATTTCCCAGCTAGACGGTACCAGCTCAGCATATACTAAGGGCGAACCCTTAGGGATAAGCGTAACAGCATAGCCAACGATCTCGCCGTTAAGGAACACGGGGCTGTTCTGCCCAATATCCATCCGGGCAAATAAGAAGTATAAGAGTTTATCATAGACTTCATCCTCGAGGAGAGAATCTATAACTACCGTAGACCCGCCGCCCGGCCCACCTGGGATTAGTAAGCCGGAATTATCCGTTTTCTTCAACAAGTATAATAGTATCCTCCTAGCCATCACTAATCAACCACAACGATTCAAGAGGCAGAGGGACGAGTTCATAGTTAGAATTATCCTGGATCGTGTTTAATAAGTGAATCCTATTCCTTAACTGCTACGACGTAGAGGTTTTTATAGGGCTTGAAAAGCTTCCTCTTCGGATAATACACGCCTTTCTCAACGATCCTGCATCCACCAGCTGAGACGTCTACAAGTAACTCCTTCATCCTGTATAAATGATAGAATCTCGACCCATACTTGTCCTTCATTACAACGTCTCCGAGCTCCCAGCCCCCCATGATTGAGCGTATTAGTGAGGCAATCATCACTTTGAGGAAGCCGAGCTGTGCTAGTGCCCATACTAGGACTACTAAGTAACCCCTCTTCTTCAATAACCTGCAGGCCTCCCTGATAACTAGCCTTCTGTTTCTCCGGCCGGGTATGTGGTGTAGCGTAGACAGTAATAGTACCGTATCAAAGCTCTCTCCGTGGAGTATATGGTCCCGTATATCGCTACAAACAGCTATTATTCTAGGATTACGCGATCTAACGGCTTCTCCCAAGGGTTTATCGGCTAGGTCTACTAGGACCAGCCGGTTAATCAAGCCTTTAGATAGTAGCTTGATAGAAGTATATCCAGCACCCGAGCCCAGATCAACAGTGTCTCCCTTAACGTATTTTTCTAGTAACCCTATCCTCCACCCTCTCCTACGATAACTAACTCCTCTCTCCTGAAACCATTTTATCGTTTCATCTATTAGATCGCTTCCTTCGCTACTCATTCTTCACCACGTATAGCTCTTAGAGACGAGATATAGCATTCATCGCTGATCTTTTCATCGATTATTAATGGTTCACGGCTCTTCCTAATAATGATTATCTTCTTCTTAAACCTCCCATCTTCCTCCCTGTATACGTATCGGATATATGTATCTGCTAGTGAAGCATTAATCCCCGTAAACTCCCTGCTTATCTCTGATCCTAGCCTGAAGCTTATGATCCCCCTCTTCCTTAGATATAATAACTCGTTTCTCAAGTAATCGATGTACTTCTTGTCAAGGTATGGGTAATGGGTGTCTACTCCAAGGAAGAGGACTATGTCTGGATTAGCATTATCTACTAGTTCTAGCTCCAGACTATACAGTTCATCTAGGCTTAACGAGGAGGGATTATAGCCTTGATAAACGATGTTCTTATCGATGAACCCGAGCTTGTTCTTCTCTATGCCCGACCTTGTCAGTATGTCGTAGAACATCGATCTAACCTGGCTGGGCGGGTACCAGTAAGATACTACGAGTAGCCTACTATTATTCATCTTAACGATTCCCAGTATGTATATCAGAAGTCGGTGCGGGAGCATCCCGACGGGGTATTCAACATAGATCATTTCACCTCCGTATATCTTGCCGATATACTCCTGCATAGGCCTGCATGGAAGACTATATTTTCGGGAGAGGGTTAATGGGGGGATTTCCCCGAGCAGTATTGGCGGGTAAATAGTCAGGCCCCTCCGGGGTCTTATAGTATAGATTATACTACTATATGGGAGATATGCTCCCTTAGTGATCTTCAACTTATGGATCACGAAGCCCCTCTCCTCCTCTTTTTTAAGAATAATTACTGCATCGGCTAGTGGGGCTAAGTCTTCCAGCTCCTCGCTCTCCTTATGCCGTGGGAGATCAACTAGGAGTATAACGTATTTCGAGTAGTCATCGATCAGCGTGAGTAAGTCGTTGTAATAAGTCATCAGCGATGCTTCATCACCTGATAAAACACGGTAGATTGGGTTAATCGTGTCAATAATGAATATGTCTATGTTTTGTCGTGTAGAAATGTCAAGTATTTTCTGCATTATAGTAGTAGCAAGCATCTTGTTTCTAACATACTTGTTGTAATCAATTATTATCCTGTTAGTAGCGATCATTTCGTCAACGTTGAAACCCTTAAGTTTAAGCGTTGAGATCTCCCTGTCAAGCCTCCTACCTATCTTTACGTAGAATACCTTGTTCCCCCTCACGGCGTTATTGTAAGCTATTAGCAGTGCTAGGAGGGACTTCCCAGTACCGTGGTGTCCCGCTATGATTACTAGGTTTTTAGGCGTTAAAGCGTGTTCTAGGAGTCTATCTAGGGCTGTTGAGCCAAATGTGAGCTTTTTATTGTTCAAAACTTTTTACACCAGTTTGTAAGAATCCGGGCTGTATATATTATGTTTCCCGTGTCTAATATATTATTTGGACAAATTGTTTTAGAACTTTACTATTACTCTCCCAGACTCATCTATATATGCTACGAGCATCGCCCTAGTATTATACCTATACCCGATTCTTCCGTTGGAGTCTACGGCGATCAAGCCCATCGTATCCTTTCCAACCCTAGAGTCTACGTAGTCCATTAGTTTATCCAGGGCTTCGTCGAGGCTACTAGTCTCCTCTACTAGCCGCGATAATTTGAGGCAGGGCATAGCTTTAATTATTTCCTCCCCCCACCCGGTCGAGCTACAGGCTACTTTCTCGGTAGCATAGAATCCTGCTCCGGGTATAGGCGAGTCCCCGATCCTTCCCGGTAGCTTCAATATTACGCCTCCAGTACTAACCGCTGCAGCTAGCCTTCCCTCATCGTCTAGTGCTACTGCTCCAACAGTATCTCCTACTCCTAAGATCTCCTTGAGTGAATCAGCTAGTTCCGGGTTTGCCTCTAGGTATTTTAATAGCTCTCTACCATACCTCGTACCAGCCTCTCCCTTGAGGATCTTTGAGAGGGCTTCCTTGTACCTCTCCCATACGTGTTGTGGGGGTGGTGGTAGTGGTGGTAGGTTTAACCTCCTAGCATACTCGTCCGCGCCTCCTCCACCCATTATTATGTGTGGTGTTTCAACTGCAACATGCATTGCTAATAGTACCGGGTTCTTAGTCGCTGTTACAGCCGCTACTGCTCCGATTAATCCATCACTACTCATCACGCCAGCGTCTAGTGATCTAGAGCCTAGTAGGTCTAATACACTCCCCCACCCAGCGTTTAATACTCCGGAATCCTCCATACACTTAACACCGGCTACAACAGCTGATAACGAGTCCTTCTCGCCGAGTATCTCCCATGCATACCTTGTACACTCTTCTACTACTCTAACAGCCTCACTTCTAATCCTTTTATCCCTCCAAGAACCCGCTCCGCCGTGAAGTATTAAGGAACCCATTATAACACCACCATTCATACACGAATTCATTCTTTGATCATTTTAAGACGCGATATCAGCTTGCCTGGACAACGTATAATTAATGGGTTTAGAAATAATAAGTTTCAACTAGACACGTTGTTTCGCCGGGAGGGCTTGGTTGTTTTGCATGGTTTAGAGAAACTAGTTGAAAAAATCAGGTTTTATCCGGAACGCCTTACGCCCCACCTGCTGCCGGGCTTATTCCTCGGGGTAGGCTTACTAGCTATTTCATCGCTAGTATACTCGCTGCTGATGACTGGTACTGGAGGATCTACTACCTGGTATACTCCGCTAGTAGGCTTCTACGTAGTATACATCCTAGCTTCATCGATAAGCAGTTATAGGTTGTTGAAACATGCTCATAGACACCTTGTTGACAGCGGGATAGTCTCGTACTTGAAGGCTAAGGAGCTTGGGGATAAGGATGCTATTATCAAGCTTTACCGCGGCGGCTTATTGAAGAAAGACCTCCCAAGCCCGATCACGGGTCTCGTCCTAGTTATTGCTAGCCTTGGAATCGCGTATCCCGTTATACTCTACATTGTTGAGAAGAATCTCAGAGAGCATATTATAGGCGAGGAGAAGACCTTTCTATACGTGGAGCCGGGTATTAGGAGGATCGGTGTTGAAAACCTACTAGTAGATTTGGCGGCTACGCTTCTAACCCTTGGTTTCTACATGGTATACTGGTCTTGGAGGATTGTAAGGGTTTACAATGATCATGTTTTAAGGATGCACGTGTATCCTAAGCTCGAAAAAGTTAAAGCCCCTGCTCCCATGGGAGATGTAGTTTATTCATCACCGGTCTTTATAATAACTGGTTCACTACTAGTTGGAACGGGGCTAACTGGGCTCCTCGGAATAGCTGGTTTTAAGACTCATATACTGCTATCTCTCGGATTCGGGTTCTTAATAGCCTATTACTCCGTAAAGTATAGTAGAAAGGGGCTTTCCAAGCATATATTCGGCTTACTTTGCATAATCTATTTATTCTTCGCCCTAGGATCGATTGCGGGCTTCCTAGCTTATCCGGGATACATAGACTACGTTAACAACGTGCAGGGCTCACTTAAGCATTTACTCAGCCAAGACCTCTACGTCCTCGCTAGAAACATCTACGTGAACAACCTCGTAATAGCGTCTGCTGAAACAGTACCGGTTATAGGCTTGATCTACCTGGGAATAGGGCTTGGAAGTGCATCAATATACTTCGGAGCCTTCACGGCTCAAAGCATACTAGTACACAGCGATCCATCCCCCCTACTATTATTCATAATGCCCCACACCTTCCTAGAACTACTAGCCTATGCTTTAATGGCAGCAGCCTCGACGAGGTTAATAATGGATCGTGAGAAGAAGGGGATCGTATTAGCAGGCATAGGTCTGCTAGTACTACTACTAGCCGCCTTCGTGGAAGCGTATACTATAGTATTGAGCCGGATGTACTCCTAGAATAATTTAAGACTCCCTAATAGCAGGTTTAACTTCCACTCCAAGCTTAGCAGCTGCTTCATAAGCCTTTGGATCAATGAACCCACCAACAATTACAAGTACTGGCTTTATACCCTTAATTTTCTCGTATAGTTTCCCGATCCTATATATTTCGTAGACATCACCACGCGATACCCTCGATTTAACCTCTACAAGTATATGCTTATCATCCTTGACTACAACGTCAATATCTATTATCGACGGATAACCATACACCAATCCCTCCTCATCCCTCAGACTCATCTTAGAAACCCTTCCAGCCCCCAGTTTCTCTTCTACTACATACTTCATAGCCTCACGGAATGCTGACTCTGATAATACGCCGAAACGATGCGCTATAACTGTTAATACTCTACGAGTCTCATTCATCTCCTCCTCTAGCCTAGCCATCCTCTCCTCGAGTTTCAACTGCCTCTCCTCTAGCCGGGCGAACCTCTCCTCGATCCGTGCCATTCTTTCTTCTAGTTTCTGCTGCCTCTCCTCAAGCCTTGCAAATCTTTCCTCGAGCATTAACTGCCTCTTTTCAAGCTCTGCAAATCGTTCTTCCAGCTTCGCAAACCTTTCCTCTAGTTTCTGTTGTCTCTCCTCGAGTTTCTGCTGCCTTTCTTCAAGCCTTTGCTGCCTTTCCTCTAGTTTTTGCTGTCTTTCCTCGATCCTAGCAATTATCTCCTCGATCCTTGTAATCCTTTCCAGTATCTCCTTAAAGCCTAGCAGACCCATTAACGCGTATCTAAACTCTCTGTCTTCTTCTAGCGCTTTCAGTATCTTCTCCTTCTCCTCAACTGATAAACCCATCTAGAAACACCTTTAACCACAAACCCTACTATCTACTGGGTTCCGGTAATTGTTTCTGGTAAAACTATATTATTATAATATCGTTCTAGCCGCCGTTATCTCACATTTATTAGGCCTTGTTTAGGATAAGGGCGGGATTGACTTGTTTGTACCGACTAGTTGCTTTTTAATCCTTTATTGTTTTGTACTGCAGAGTAATTCTTGTTGATATATATTTTCAATACGGATTTTATCATGGTGAATAGGTAGGATGTGGTGATTGTGGTTGTCTTATAGGATCATAGTAGTTGGTGGGTTCATTAGGCCTAGGTGGGATGTATTCCTTGGAATGATTATTATACTAGTAGCGGGTTTACTAATGTGGGTTAAGCCGGGCCTCATAGAGTTTGAGGGCCCCAAAATACTTGTACCGATCCTAGTAGCATTATCCGCTGCTGGACTCGTAGGCTATACTGCTTACTCATACGTGGTTAATTCTAGGGCTAAACAAGCGTTGAGCATCGTAGCTGGGGTTACCGATGAATACGTAGTGTTCAAGAAGCCGGTGAGGGGTAGGAAGGGATATATCGTATCTAATGGTTCGTGGACTCTAGCAGCTGGGGAGAGTAGGGCTTACCGCTACAATACAGAGTTCGAGGAATACGGGAGCTTTGAAGGAGACAAGGTAGAGATTAGGGATCTAGTTATGAATGGCTACACCTACGCTGTTAATAGGAAAGGTACCGGGTACGTTAAGCTACCCGGCGTCCTGATCGAGGAGCCAGAGTATAAGGATGTTATTATAGGATTAATACCCAGCGACCTAAATTACAGCATGAAGCCATTAACATTAACAGCTAAGAGTGATAGCGGAGACACCGCTACCGCGAATATCCGGGTTGAAAACGGTGTTCTAAAAGCGGATATATCCTTCGCTAGGAAGAAGGCTAGGGAGGCTAGGCTCGATATTGTACGGGCTTCTAGTGGAGGAATATTATCGCTGTTAACCACTGTAGCCGACCCAGTAGGAGTTGTGAGAAATACTGGTTCTAAAACATTTACTAGGAAGCTAACGCATGGTGCTAGGATAGCGGTTGTATCATATAAAGCGGTATTCTCGCCGTTAAGGCTCCGGAAGGCTTTGAGCCATGTAAAGATCGCTGAACAGTATAGTATTACGGGGTTTATGGATGGTGAATACTATGCACGACTAATAATAGGTTATGCGTTTAAGAAGCCCGTTATCGAGTCCGGGAAGCTTGAAATAAGTATAGTGCGCGGATAACATGATTTTAAAATACTGTTTTAAGCCTCCCGCCGTCAACGGGGATTGCTGCACCGGTTATGTATGATGCGTACTTGCTTATTAGGAATGCTACCAGATACCCCACTTCCTCCGGCTTACCGATCCTACCCAGGGGTATATCGGATATTATCTCATTAACTACCTCCTCCCGAGTCTTACCATACCTCTCCATCCTATCCCTGATCAACTGCTCCACCCTACTCGTATAGATGTAGCCCGGTAATACAGTGTTAACCCTAACACCCCTTGGCCCCAATTCCCTCGCCAACGTCTTCGCTAGACCATGGATCGATATTCTCAACGTGTTCGATAATGCGATGTTCGGTATTGGTTCTTTAACAGCTATACTCGACAAGTAGGTTATGCTTGGATTACTCGATTCAAACAAGTATGGTAGGGCTTTCCTCGTAACCCATAACGCACTCTTAATTAGTAATCTGATACCGTACTCCCAGTCGTCGAGGCTTAAATCGGTGAAGAAGCCTGGCTTAGGTGGGCCCGTAACGTATACTAGTGCATCCAAGCCGTTTAGGAGCCGGGCAGTTTCATCTACCAGCTTCTCAGCTTCCTCCCTAACCGTTAAATCAGCTCTAACACCATAGGCTTCGCCGCCCATACTCTTCAATTCTTCTACTGCTCTGCTAAGCCTCTCTTCGTCTCTGCCGTTTATTACTACTCTAGCACCCATTGATACCAGAACCTTGGCGATCCCATAACCTATTCCTCTACTCGAGGCTGTTACTAGTACGCGTGTATTATTTATGTCAAACATAACGATCCATTCCCTCATAGTTATCCGTTCAATAATAACTATATTGTCGCGGAAGCTATAAATGGCTGAATACTGTTTTATAAGTTGATTATTGGATATTCAATTATAGCATTAGTTTTTATTGATCGATTGGCCACGGCTGATCGGGATGGTTGAGATAATAGATACTACTATGAGGGATGCTCATCAATCCCTACTAGCAACGAGGCTCCGGACTAGGGATATGCTCCCAATAGCTGAGGTTATTGATGAAGCAGGCTTCTACAGCTTAGAGGTTTGGGGAGGTGCTACCTTTGACGCCGCGATCAGGTATCTACGGGAGGATCCGTGGGAGAGGCTTAGACTGATAAGGGAGAGGGTGAGGAAGACCAGGCTACAAATGCTTCTCAGGGGTCAGAACCTAGTTGGTTACCGGCATTACCCGGATGATGTTGTTGAGAAGTTCGTAGAGTTAGCGTTTAAGAACGGGATCGATATTTTCAGGGTTTTCGACGCGCTTAACGATGTAAGGAATATGAAGACTAGTATTCGTAAAGCTAAGGAGTTGGGGGCGATCGTTCAGGGAGCAGTTTGCTACACGATAAGCCCAGTGCACACATTGGAATACTACCTTAAGACGATCGAGGAACTACTAGCCCTAGAGGTAGACATGATAACTATTAAGGATATGGCCGGTATACTAGAGCCTCATAAAGCCTACGAGCTAGTGCACGCTATTAAGGAGGAGTTTAAAGTACCAGTCGACGTACACACCCATGCTACCGGTGGGTTGGCTGTTGCAACTTACCGGGAAGCTGTTAGGGCTGGTGCAGACTATATTAATACCGCTATATCACCGCTAGCCTTCGGCACGGCTCAGCCGGGAGTGCAGAGCGTCTATTATGCCTTAGACCCGGATCTCAGGCCCGGTATAAACATGAAGGTAATAGATAAGATCTCAAAGTATCTCCGGAGAATTATCGAGGAGAAATACCTGCATCTATTAAACTGGAGGATCCTTCTCCCTAACCCGGACGTGATCATACACCAGATCCCCGGTGGGATGTTCTCAAACCTGATCGCACAGCTTAGGCAGCAGGGTAAACTCGATAAGCTCGATGAAGTACTCGAGGAGGTTCCTAGGGTTAGGGAGGATCTTGGATGGCCGCCTCTGGTAACGCCTCTAAGCCAGATCGTCGGTACTCAAGCGGTGTTAAACGTATTGTTCGGCCGATACAAGATCATACCGAAGGAGACTAGAAACTACGTTAAGGGACTATATGGCAGGCCTCCGGGTAGGATTAAGGAGGAGATCATGAAGCTTATACTGGGGGATGAGAAACCCATAACTGTTAGGCCGGCAGACTTACTGAAGCCTATGCTTGATGAGTGTAAGAAGACACTACTGGAGAAGGGCTACTTGGAGAAAGAGGAGGATGTCTTAACCTATTGTCTATTCCCCCAGGTCGCACTAGAATTCTTCGAAGCCAGGCGTAAGGGGTTGGTGGAGAAGCCCCTAGGCCCGGAGCCTCCGCGTCGCTCTATAACTATTATCATTGATGGTAAACCAGTCGTAGTTGGGGTTGAGAATGTCTCGTTAGAAGAGATCGAGTCTGCCCCAGCCCAGCCATTAATACCGATGCAGGTAGCTCCATTGATCGGTGGACAGGCTTCAGCAGCGACAAGCCATGCAACTGGTTCATCGAGGAAGTTTACTGGTGAGCCCGTTAAGGCTCCCATGGCTGGGAAGATCCTGAAGATCAACGTTAAGCCTGGTGATAGGGTTAAGAAGGGTGATAAAATAATCGTTTTAGAATCCATGAAGATGGCTACCGATATACTGGCTCCCAGGGATGGCGTTGTTGAGGATATATTCGTTAAAGAGGGTGATAACGTAGAAGCCGGGCAAGTACTACTTTCGACAAAGTAATAATTCTACGTGCCTCTACAGACTTCTAGTTCACCAGCGAACTCGGCTTCCAACTGTTTCAGCAGGGGTTTATTCTTGATTATTTCCTTGAGTGATTCCATGAAGTAGTCTATCTCATCGGTTGTATTATATATGTAGTAGCTAGCCCTCACAGTCCCCCTCAATCCTAGACGGTAGTGTAGTGGGTGGGCGCAGTGCATTCCAGTCCTAACAGCAATCCCGTACAGGTCTAGTGTTTTACCCACAACGTGGTGGTGAAGATCCTTTATATTGAAGGCTATAACGCCGCCCCGGTGCTCCGGCTCCAGAGGCCCATAGATCTCCACTTCACCCTCTAACTCTTTAAACCTCTTAATCGTATACCTTACCAGCTCCTCCTCGTGCCTCCTAACGTTTTCCATGCCTATTCTCATCAAGTACTTTGCAGCCTCTGCAAAACCTATTCCACCAGCTATGTTGGGTGTTCCCGCCTCGAACCTCCAAGGGAGATCGTGCCATACTACGCTGTCAAGCGTTACATCCTTGATCGTGTCCCCTCCTACTTTGAAAGGCATCATATCCTCCAATAAGTCTTTCCTACCCCATAATGCTCCTGTCCCGGTTGGCGCTAGCATTTTATGGCCGCTGAAAGCTAGGAAGTCTACTTCCATCTCTCTAACGTTTGTTGGTAGGTGGGGTACGCTCTGGGCTCCATCCGCTACTACTATTGCTCCAACTTCATGCGCGATCTTGACGATTCTCTTAACATCATTGATCGTCCCCAGCACGTTGCTCATTACTGGGAAGGCTACAACCCTCGTTTTCTCCGTTATCTTGTCTTCTAGGTCTTCATAGTCTAGATATCCATCCCTTGTTATATCCACGTATTTGATCTTGGCTCTTCTAAGCTTTGCAGCGCTTCTCCATGGTAGCATGTTGCTGTGGTGATCCATTACTGTTAATACTACTTCATCACCCTCCTCGAGGTTCTTTAATCCCCAGGAGTAGGCTACTATGTTCAAGGCATCCGTCGTGTTGTTCGTGAATACTACTTCCTCCCATGAATATGCATTTATGAATTTTGCTATTACCTCGTGTGCTTCTTCGTATAGCTGGCTTGCTTCTTGGCTTAGGGTGTGTAGTCCACGATGTATGTTTGCATAGTGGATATAGTAGAACTCCCTAATAGCCTCTACAACCTGCCTTGGCTTATGGGTTGTAGCCGTATTATCGAAGTAGACTAGGGGTTTACCATGAATTTTCCTTTTGAGTATTGGGAAATCCTTCCTAATCTCATACGGGTCTAACAATACTTGATCACTTCCATTCAGGTATTGGTATTATTAATTAGTCTACAATTATTGAATTAGTTAACCAGTGGGTTAAACGGGTTTCTACTAGAGGGTGCTCGTATGAAAATAATTGATCAATTAACGGTTCCAATGCTGTATAATGCTTTAACGAGACTGGTTAAGAGTGCTCGTAGGGTTTTAGAAGTCGATGTCTTCAACAGCAATGGTTATAGGCTTGCTTCCAGTGTTTATAGCGGGAAGTGTTTTCCAGCTGTAGATGTTAGCCTTATGGATGGCTACGCGGTTCGCCGAGTAGATGTTGACTCTGCACTTGGGAGGGAGGGGGCTGCCAGGCTTAGGATTGCTAGGGGGGTTGATCCCAGGAATGCCGGAGACTACTCCATCGGGGAAGGTGAGGCGGTTTACGTCGAGACCGGTTTCCCCGTACCTAATGGTTCGGACGCCGTTATCCCCCTTGAAGACGTCGTTGTCAGTAATGGCTATGTTATAGTT
>JALWZC010000101.1:32428-41731 GCA_027002875.1 Desulfurococcales archaeon | reverse complement strand
GTTTACGGTTGGGTAAATACTTGAACGAATAACGCTCCTCCTAGGAATATAGTGCTCCGACACATTGATCACCTCTTAGCCCTACTCTTCTTCAACACCATCAATAGGAAGAATCTACGAAGTCCTCCATAGTTTGCCCTGACGTATTTCCTAAGAGCATCTACGAAGTCATCATCTATTCCTTCCAACTCTCTCCTAGCAGTCTCGATCATCCTATTATTCAGCTTCAAGTTTCCATTATAAATCCTCATGATCTCCTCGATCCTTCCACGACTATCCCGGAAAACAACCCTAGCCGCTGGTAGGTATAATTTAACGCCTTTCGTCCTAACGCCTTCAGCAAAGTTAATGTACCTGAACAATATCTTACGGTGATCCCTTGTCTCAGCCTTTACTTCTTCAATATAATTATTTAACTCGTCTAATACGGCTGAAACACTTGACTCCAGTAATTCATAGTTCTTAACAACTACTTCATGCTTAGATTTAAGAGTTTCAGCTAGTGAGTCTATTAGTTCTTCATAGTACTTCCTTGTTTCCTCTAGTTTAGACCAGTCTTTGAAGACTCTCCGTAAATTGTTGTTGAGCGTTATATCCCTGCTCCATAATTCATCGATCGTCTTCCTAGTTTCCAATATGGCTTTATCAATATAATCCATGAACTCTTTCTCGATCGTTTTTAGGTCATCGTATATCTTGTTTAGTTCCCGGTTAGCGTTTAATGCGTGGTTTATTATGTTGTCCGCCTTAATCTTAAGCGAGAGCCTTGATAATGCTTCGCTTGTACTGCTTGGAACCTGTTCTTCTCTGAGTGCTTCATAATATTTCTCCGGTACTTCTATGTATTTCGGCTTAACCCTCAGGTTTTCCCTAATATCTTCTATTAATTTATTGAATTCTTCAATGACTCGGTCATATACTTGTTTAAGCTTATCCTCGAAAACCATTATCTTCACCCCCGCTTTCTCCCGGTTCTCTTTCTTCCCCTGCTTGCCTCGTTTCAACTGGTTTGTATAGTGGCGAGTAGAGCCTCGTTAACTTATCGTACTCCAATGAGCTTCTCTCAGTAGTTATCAATGTAGCGATGTCTTCCAAACCCATCATATCGGCTGCTATACGGCGCTTCTCAAGGTATGTCTGATTGAATAATGAAGGATCTATACGGATTTTTAATAAATCGGTTAACGAGTCAGCTATCAGATCAGGAGATTCGCGGAGGGTTTTCTTCATAAACTCGGCGTTTTCATAAACCGCTTTATAGATCTCGCCTGCACCGGTTAAACCTATCTTTTCGAGAATATCTGTGTATAGTTTTACGTCCATTAGTTTCTTGTCAACCCTACTGGTAAACTCGTCGATCAATACTGCTAACTCATCCGTTGCTTTCCTCAATCTATCCCTAAGCCCTTCCACTAGACTCTTCTTTGACTCCGTTGTTTCAGTTATGAGTTTATCGATGTATTCCCTGTTTCCATTATATACGCCGAGCCAATACTGATTGAAGTATTCATCGATAAAGCTTGTTTTTAACGGGTTATGGGGCATTCCGTAATTATCGACTCCAAGCCTGTAACCGCAGTCTCCGCATTGATAGTACACCTTTGACTCCCCTTCTTCCTCTACTATGATAGGAGACATAGCGGGATAGCTTGGATCGTTGAAGTAGTTTCTTGATAATAGGCATCTAGGACAAATTATCGTGTATAGGCTCGGTATCTTCTTCACAATCGACGACACAGTAGTTATACCCGTATCCTTTAACCACTGGAAATGCGATACTATCTGTCCATGTAGTGGTTCGTATTTTTCTTTTAGATCCTTTAATCTATCAACTATTTCCTCCCAGTTCCTATTAGTACCGACTAATTCTTCGAAAAGCTTCTCAACACTCTCAAGGCTAATCTTCTTCATAGCCATATCTTCCGTGAAACCCGATTTTTCCAGCGGGATTTTTAACTCGTAAGGGACCTCGTTCTCCTCGGGCATGATCATATTGTATTTTATGTGTTCAACCCTTATACCCTTAGTATTATCGATGAATTCTCTTAGGGTAGTGTATAGTAGTTTTAGAGGTTTGGGAACAATTATTGTTGAACCATCTATATCAGCCTTCTCGAGTACTGTCGGTATTTCTCCGCGGAAGGCTTCTTCAACGATCTTCTGGAGATCTACTAATATATTCTCAGAACGTGTAATGTCCTCTAGGTTATAAACAGGCAGTTCTACATCGTCCCCGTTGCCGTAGGGGTCTATCGCGAAGAACTCGCCATGCTCGAATCCAGCGAAGAGTATAGGGTATAGTTTCAAATTAGCTGATTCAACCTTAATATTTACACGGAAAGCCAACGCGGCGACAGCGACTCCAAAAACGGCGACCCCTATACCAGCATAGTATAAGAGTTGGAGATTAATAATTGTTGAAGCAAATACTGCTAATGCTATACCCGCTACCAGTAATATTATGCCTAGAATTATCTTCCCCATAAACCCCCTATACTCTGCATCAAGGCGTTTTACGAGTTCCTTAACAACATCGGAGACAACATCATCGCTCTTAGCATAAACGATGGCTTCTACATCGCTAAGAGCCAAGACACTCACCCGTTGATAAATTATATATTTAGGGTATGGATTCTATAATATTATTTTTACGCCGATTAGGAATTATAATTTTCTCATTAGAGTCCGGTTTTATAGACACGGTTTAATGTTATTTTGAAAAGTATCATCAAATCTTATTTATTAGTAGATGATCCCACTATTCTCGAAACAAACCTGACATACTTAGCTATCTCTGCGTGGAAGTTATCCCTATTGAAGAGTAATCCGTGTCTACGGCTATTACTGCTCAGCTTCACCCATAGCTTCGGGTTCTTAATGATTCCCCGTAACGCGTTCTTTAGTGATTCATAGTCTTCGTAGGGTATTGCTAGTGATTCGTCACTCCTAGCAATATCTATCCATGAACTACTATTCCTCGGAATTATCACCGGGGTCCCTGCAGCCATTGCTTCTATAATTGATATGCCGAAGTGCTCTTTCTCTGTTAAGTGGACGTATACGTAGGCTTTCCTATAATACTCTACTAGTTTCTCCCTATCAACGTTTTTCTCGAACCATATGTATTTCTCGAGTCCATGTCTGCCCGCTATGTCGTAGATTCCCTCAATGATCCTATCCGTAAACTTAGCCGATGAACCGACGAAGAGTATCCTCCAGTCATGTAGGCCTAGTTCTTCCAGGGCTTTAGCGAGGTACAATACGTTATAGGGTTGTTTCTCGTATGAGATCCTCGAGACGACTAGGACTATCTTCTCCCGATCCCTTCTCGGAAGCGGTTCAAGCCGGGCAATATCCAGCAAGTTTACGGGTGGGTGGAGGATGAAGGGTTTAACCCCGAGGCTTCGATGAATATACATCGCGGTCATAACGCTGTTCGCGAGGACTACTAGGGCTCTCTTGACTAGGCTCTCCATAGCGAGCTTGTTGAACAAGTAATATATGTATGATGGAGCCCTCATATATAGGGGTAGGCCGGTATAGTATGTTTCGGGTTTAAGATGGCTGGGGAAGTGGAAGTATATTATGTTGGCTGGGCCGGATAGGAAGTCTCCGCTAACATTGATAGTTATCGATCCCTTCCCCCTACATATATTGATCAAGTCTACTTCCCCGCTCGGTATACCGTAGAACCGGGCAATCCTATACAGCTCCCCTCTAGGATACCTTGCAATGTATTTAAGGAGGATAGCATCGAGGCATACGTTGAAGCCGTGCTTAGCTAGGCCGATAGCTGTTTCTAGAGCAACATACTCAGACCCACCGGCTCCTAGGAGTTTAGAACCAGTCATGTGGTGTTTTACTCGGATAGTAGTGTCCTTCATAGCGGTCGCCAGTCATCCCGAGATAACTATTCGATCAGCCATCTTACCGTGTCCTATTGAATAAATAATGGCTTCTTCAATGTTTTTAACTACTCGGTTTGATCAACTGTTCCGCTGGGAATTCTTACGCCCAGATTCTCGAGAATAGGGATTACCTCCTTTGGAGGCTTAAGTATTCCCAGCTCTATCCGGTAGATGCAGGCTCTACATATTTCATGAGCCGATGGCTCCCCGCAGATCATGCATGTTTTTACTTCCCCCTTTGATAGCTCGGGTATTTTCTTAAGGTACTCTATTATTGATAACAGTGATCTCAGCAGGCTATACTTAGTCCCCGGGTATTTCTCCTCGAGCTCGTTGATCATCCTCCTAATAGTCCACCGTATATTGAAGGGGGCGTAGGGGCATTCGACGAATTTCGGGTATAGGTTGTTTAGTATACTGTATAGTGTTGTTTCTTTCTCGAGTATTTCATAGAAGGGTTTAACCCTGCGTATGAATTTTGGATGACTTGATACTCCGGATACTGGTCCTAGCCTTATTATTTTGTCCCAGCTATTGTTTATTATGTTCATCACATATGTCTGTACTATATCGTCCAGGTTGTGGGCAGTCGCAAGCACGGTTCCGCCCAGCTCCCTTGCAACCCTGTTCAGAAGGTATCTGCGGAATACTCCACAGTAGCTGCAGGGCTGGTATGGTAGCTTTTTTTCCCGACCCATTAATACTATCTCGTCGAGCGTGTGGCCGAAGTATTCCTTGAAGCCGGCTATCCTGTATTCTACACCTAATTGTTCAGCAACCCTCTTGAAATCCTTGATCGTCTCCTCCCTATACCCCTTGATGCCCTCATCTATTAGTAGAGCCGTTATTTTCCAGCCTGGAACCCTCTCTGCTAGGTGGTGCAGGTAGTGTAGTAGTGATAATGAGTCTTTTCCACCGCTTACCGCTACTATTATGTGTTCCTTCTTGCCGAACATTTTGTATTTCCTAATAGTTCTCCGGACTTTTTTATCGAAGTATTCTAGGAAGTGCTTCTTACAGTATGCTTTACCGCTTATACGGTTAACATATACTGCCGGCCTTCCACAGATGCTGCAGTTAACCACCGCTAACCACCGGGTATAGTACTATTTCATCACCGTCCCGTAGCTTCTCGTTAGGCGTTATTACTTCACCATTCCTAACAATAATGTATTCCTCACTCAACAGTCCCACTCGTCTAAGAGCTTCCCCCGCCTCCAACCCAGAGGCGTCTTCGATAACCCATTCTCTTGAACCATCCACTAATCTTATCCTTACAGGCAACCCGATAACACCGTTATACAATCATTTAAATACTGTAAACACCGATAAACATTGATAAAAACCTAGACCTCCCGGTCCCCTCATTATCCTATGCGGTGTTGTTGATATGTATAGAGGATTATATAGATACATTGCCTTCTTCTTAATCATAATTACCCTGATCATTACTCCTCCCATTGGGAACAGTATTATTACGGACAAGGACTTCCCCGAGGCCAGGTGTTACGTGAATGAAGTTATTGATGGCGACACCTTCCGCTGCGCCCCCTCAATAACTAATGGAACCCACACCGAGGCGAAGATCAGGCTTGCGGATGTAAATGCTCCGGAAATAGATACTCCGGAGGGTAAGGTTGCTAAGAGAGCGCTCGCAAGCCTGATCCTTGGAAGAATAGTATACTTGGACATAGATGATAAGCATGGAACGGATGTTTATGGTAGATGGGTTGCAGTAGCATATATCCGATACAATGATACTCATATATTGAACGTTAACAAGTGGCTAGTTGATAACGGCTATGCTGAAATAATCGATTATGATAACGAGTTCGATCCAGCCAACTTCTCACTATACGAACAATACGAGTCGTTTAGGGATAGATACCCGGAAATAAAAGCCTTCACTATAAGCCCGAGCCCCTACTATCCAGAATATGGTGTTCGTGGAGGAGTTATTGATGGCTACGGCTTCTATACTTATAGCTTCGGGAGTAACTATTACATCAAATACATAGTCTTCAGCGGAGGCAATATTACAGAAAATCAGACCCTAAATTATGCTTCATACTCAACTGCACCATTCCAAGTCGACGTATACCACGGCATGGTTAGTGCATACCCCTATTACTCGGATTACTCCCATAATAGAGCTGTAGTGATCGTTTGGACTCAGTACAAGTACTCCGGGGGATCAACTACCTACTATAAGACAGTATTCTACGGCACTGTCCCGATGAATGGAAACATTACTAGTTTTAAGGCTAAACCCGTTCAGCTTGGTAGTTATCAGTTTTCACCGTTAGTAGCGGCTCTGCCTCCCAGCGATCAAGCGATTTACGGTGGGAGATTTATAATAACCTTCACCCATAGTACATCCGACAATGTCAAATTATATATTTATGAGAAGGACGGAGTGGGGAACACTCTCGACTCTACCAGTCTAAATCTTACCCCGGTAGGTGTAACCTACCAGGATAAACCTGATGTTGGCGTAGATTATCGCTCTGGTATTTATTATGATGAAGACCTCGACCAGTTCTATCTACTAGTTAGAACGCTTAACTCCTCTACTGGTTATGATATGATGCTGGTTGTTATACAGCATTATCCGGATAATAGTATTAGGGCAGAGCTCGTGCCGGTGAATAATGCTCCCGGTGATCAGGGGCCTAGATCGGAGGCCACGGCTACGGGTACACGCCTCTATATTCTCAGCAAAAACATCGCTTCAGCATACTGTCCATCCAGTAAGACTTTCTACGCTGTCTACAATGTCTCCAGCGATACATTGGAGATCACTATTATTAACACATCAACGCTCAGCGTCGTTGCTAGACACGATATAACCGTTGGATCAGTTGATGACATGTATCCAAGGATCGCGTGTATGAATAGTGAAGCATTGCTGACATATTATAATGGATATGGCGTGTACGGTGTTATTGTTTACAAGAATCACTCGATTAGTAATCCCTTCGAGATAGTGTATAAGAATACTTATCCCGCAGTACCACTATACAACCCTGAGAACGGTAACTACACGGTAGTTATGAACCCCGTAGCCTCTGCGGGTGAGGGGACTGGTTATATCGGGGTGATCTCTGCCCCGGTAAACTCATCAGGATATATCGATAGGTATACTATGCCTATACTGGTAAGCAACAATACTAACTATACAAACCCGTATCCACTAATACACATCAACAACACAAAATACTACCTATCAATACTAGCAATAGACCAAAACAAGAACACCATACTAGCGCTACAATCACCAGTCTACATAGAGCCTACGCCTATACCCGAGAACAGGTACATGTGGCTAATAGTACTCTTAACGGCTTCAACCATACTATTCCTATTATTTAGGAATCGTACACGACACAACTAGTCAAACAATTACCCCGATCGGATACGCCGGTTAATGGCCCAAATACCTATGGGGGCTATTTTTACATATACAGGGTTTACTGTGGAATTTATTTTCGCGGTATTACCTATATTCAAACTATTTACTAGTTAATTAGAAATACCAGTATGTGTGATCAGTGTTTAAACGTATCAATAAACTAGGGTGTTGTCCTTGGTGTTTGAGAATCCGGTTGTTAAAGAGCTGGTTGAGAAGACCCGCGTCTTATGGGCTCTCGGCCATGCGGGGAACCTTATGGGTTGGGATACTGAGGTTTATATGCCTCGGGAAGGTGTTAGGGAGCGTAGCCTTGCATCGGCCGAGATAAGCCTATTGCAGCAGAAGATTATTCTTAGCAGGGAAATTGTTGATCTTGTTGAGAAGGCCGATAAACTGGAGGGTTTGAATGATTACGAGCGTGGACTCGTAAGACTGATGAAGAGGGATATTAGGATCGCTAAGAGTATTCCGCCTAGAATAGTCGGCGAGATGGCCCGGATCACGCAGGAAGCCGTCGTTGTTTGGAGGGAGGCCAAGGCTAAGAACGACTACGAAATGTTTAAGCCCTATCTTAAGAGGATCGTTGAGCTTAGCAGGGAGATAGCTGATCACCTTGGATGGGAGGATCATCCTTATGACGCGCTACTAGACCTTTACGAAGAGGGTCTCAGGACTAGGGATGTAGACAATCTTTTCTCGAAGCTTAAGCCGGAGATTAAGAGGATTCTCGACAAGGTTTTATCGATGGGTAAGTATCCGCAGAGCCATGAACTGGAGAAGGCTAGTTATGATGTTGATGCTATGAGGAGGGTTAACAGGGAAGTACTAGAACTCCTAGGATACCCGTTGGGTTCAAGGGCTAGGCTTGATGAATCAGCCCATCCCTTCACTATAGGCCTCGGAATAAACGATGTAAGGATCACTACACGTTATGAAGGATACGATTTCAAGCGTTCACTACTGGGCACAGTGCATGAATTCGGCCATGCAACCTATGAGTTACAAATAGATCAGAGGCTAATGGCTACAAGGCTTGCAAGGGGGGTTAGCCTAGGAATCCATGAGGGACAGAGCCGTTTCTGGGAAAACATTGTTGGGCGTAGCAGGGCTTTCGTAGAAGTAGTATACCCGATACTCGAGAAACACTTAGACTTCATCAAGAATTACAGCCCAGAGGAAATCTACTACTACTTCAACACTGTTCGGCCAAGCCTTATAAGGACTGAAGCGGACGAGGTAACCTATAACCTGCACATCCTACTTAGAGCTGAGCTCGAGAAGCTTATGATTAAGGGTGAGATCAGTGTTGACGAGTTACCTGAGTACTGGGATAACTATATGGAGGAAATACTCGGCGTACGGCCCCGTAACTATGCTGAGGGGGTACTGCAGGATATACATTGGAGTATGGGTAGCATCGGCTACTTCCCAACATACACTCTCGGAAACCTCGTAGCAGCTCAGATGAGGCACCACATGCTCCGAGACATAGACCTCTATAATGCAATTATAGAGAAAAAGTATGATTTGATCAAGGAGTGGCAAAAGGAGAAGATCCATCGCTGGGGTTCAACTTATCAACCAAAAGAGTTGTTGAAGAAGGCTTTCGGCGAAGAATATGTTGCAGACTACTTCATAAAGTACTTAGAGGAAAAATACCTAGGATAGAAGTGAAAATATTCTAATATCCTAGCTTATCGCTCCAACTTCTTTTTACGTATCCCCAAGTCTTCCCTCTAGGTAGTCCTCGTAGCCTTTTAGGTCTAGTAGTCCGTGCCCGCTTAGGTTGAAGAGTATAGTTACGTTCTTTCCTTCCTCCCTAGCTTTTATCGCTTCATCGATTACTGCCTTGACTGCATGGGCTGATTCCGGCGCTGGTATTATCCCCTCTTTCCTCGCGAATAGTCTCGCGGCTTCGAATACTTCTACTTGTTTATAAGCCCTAGGCTTAACGATCCCGTTCTTGACTAGTATGCTTAGGGT
>JALWZC010000101.1:0-32418 GCA_027002875.1 Desulfurococcales archaeon | reverse complement strand
GTGCTACTCCGTGGTATCTTAATCCACCAGCGTGTATTGGGGGTGGGATATATGTGTGTCCGAGTGTGTGCATTTTTAGTAGTGGTGTTAGCCCGGCTGTATCTCCATAGTCGTAGCGGTATTCTCCACGAGTCATTGATGGAGCAGCTACTGGTTCAACCGCTATGAATTCCGTATCGCTTCTGCCCTTTAACCGGTCGTGTATGAAGGGGTAGCTTAGCCCTGCATAGTTGCTTCCACCGCCTACGCATCCGATCACTATGTCCGGGTACTCGTTGATCTCTGCTAGCTGCCTCTTAGCCTCCAACCCGATAATCGTCTGGTGTAGTAGTACATGGTTTAATACTGATCCTAGACTATACTTCGTATCCTCGTGTTTCACAGCATCTTCTACTGCTTCACTAATAGCGATCCCCAGGCTTCCCGGGTGGTCCGGGTTCTCCGCTAATAGCTTCCTACCGGTTTCCGTCATATTGCTCGGGCTCGGGTATACTTCGGCTCCGTAGAGCTGCATTACTATTCTACGATAAGGTTTTTGCAGGTAGCTTATCCTAACCATGTACACTCTAACCTTCAAGCCCACCAGTGATCCAGCGAGGCTTAACGCGGAACCCCACTGCCCAGCACCAGTCTCGGTTACCAGTCTCTTAACCCCCTCCATCCTAGCATAGTAGGCTTGTGCTAGTGCCGTGTTGATCTTATGGCTACCAGTAGGTGTTACTCCTTCATACTTATAATAGATCCTCGCCGGCGTCTCGAGGTATTCTTCGAGGTTCCTAGCCCTTAACAGCGGAGTCGGCCGGCCGAGCTCTGCGTAGAGGAGCCTCAGCTCGCCTGGTATCTCAATATACCTATCCCTGCTGAACTCCTGCTCGATCACAGCCTTGGTGAATATAGGCTCCAGCATTTCCGGCTTAACAATCTCGCCGTTGGGGAGCTTCATTGGAGGAAGGGGTTCTGGAAGGTCTGGTACTATGTTATACCAGGATGATGGAATGTATTCGGCTAGTTGAGGAGTCCGGATCAGGCCTAACTCCATTGGCGCTGCAACTGCATCACCTCGCATATATTGTGGGAGAGTCGTGGAATAAAAGCCTTTCCCACTAAACTAGGACTATGCTATGAGGGGCTGGGTTTTTGATTCCCGTTTAGTATTAGTTTAAACATGGTGTGCATAGAGTATCTGGTATAGTAAGCGTTAAAGGGTGTTATTGGTTTTGAGTGTTCATGGTAAACGTGTTGATTGGATTGTTTACTTCTCCCTGAACAATATTGAGCTTGAAATACTCCTCAATAACCTGGAACTTATTGTTAAAGAGTTAAGGGCTTCAACTATTAGAGACCTTGTTAGGCCAGTGGTGTTTAAATCTATTAATCCAAGCCTCGTTGAGAAGCTTGTTAATCGGGGTGTTTTGAAGAAATTCTATAAGGGCGGTAAGAACCTCTACACGGTTACTAATCGTGGATTAAAGGCTTTCTTCCACGTCGTCGAGCCTATTATTAGGATTGTAAACGAGAAGCCGGGCCTAAATGCTGGCGAGATAGCTGAGCTCATTAAGAATAGGGCTTTCTACGGAGGTATTCATAGGGTTAAGAGCACCCATGAAAAACTCGTTGAGAGGATGCTTGAACTACTAGGCTTAATAGGCCTAGTAGACAATGCTGAAGGCAGGTATTATCCACCCAGTAGAGAAGTAGTTGTAAACGGGCTATCCTCTTTCTTCGGGAAGATCATGGCTGTTACACCGATTAGGAGGCTTGAAGACTTACTGGAAGAAGTTACAGGGATGATTGGTTTAGACCATGATCTAGCAGATGAAGTAATTAATAGGGTTTTATCGCATGGTTTAAGGGTTGAAGCCCGCGCACCGGGTAGGGCTTTATTCGACCTAGTGATCAAGGCGAAGAAGCAGGCTCAAGAGAATATCAAGTCCGGGAAATTGTTGGAGAGCCTAGCATATGAAGCCCTCGGGTTAGAAGTGATCAGATCTCTCGAGAGGATCGGGAACATCCCGAAAAGCATGCATGAGTACCGACAATACTTCCAATTCTACTTCTATGAGACGCTGGGAGATTATTTTTACCAGAACCTGGACTTCGAAGCTGCTAAACTATGCTACCACTGGGCTGTCAGCGTTGCCCGGGAGTCTCCGAACATGGCTAGGGAGGCTCACCGTGCTAATGCAAAATACTTGTTAAGCCTAGCCCGAAGCCTAGCCCAGAAAAACAGGTTCGAAGAAGCAATTGCTAGGCTCGACGAGTTAATAGGCTACTATAAATCAGCGGGATTAATCAGAGAGGCGGAAATAGCTGAAGCATTGAGACACGAGTATATGGCCGAGATAGAGGTTAGGAGGAATAAGCCCTGCACAGCTTATAAGTCATGGCTAGCCGCAGCCCACAAGTATGATTCACTGGGAGGCGAGTACCGTGGGAAAGCAGAGGCTTTAAGGGTTAAATCACTGATCAGCCGGGCAGAGTGCCTCTTAGTAGCTGATAAAAACGTCGAGGAAGCAGTAAGGATCCTCGAGGAAGCTAGTGTTAAAGCCGAGGAAATACTAAGCCCACATCTTCGAAACGTTGCACGAAGCCTGCTCCACGAAGCCCGTGCAGGCTTATACGTTTCCAGCAATAAGTTATTGGAGGCTAGTAGGGAGTACGGCGAATCAGCCGAGTATTATGAGCTGAGAGGCTACACCCTTAGATCACTGTTAAACAGGGCTAGAAGCATGAAGTTCCGGGGATTCCACGAAGTACTAAACGGCAATATTACGGGCAGCATCGAATTCTTCGAATCAGCGATAAATTACTACCACCAATTACTTAAGAACATGGCTAAACAATACGATAAGAAGAAGAGCATAGACTACTACCTTGTAAAAGAAGGTATTAAGGGATACTACGACTCTAAAGCATTGAAAAGCCTTGTTTCAGCATATAATCTCACCCAGTCAACACCGATCATAAACGACTACGTGATAAATACGGTGATACAAGTAATAAAAGACTCGATGCAATTCCTAGTGGAAGCGGGTAGGTGGAGAGAATACAGCATAGCTGAGAAAACACTGGAGTTATTGAAGAGTATAAGCGAGGAGAGAAGGGTTAACGGGTTAATAAGGATTCTTGGGGAAATAGCGGAGTATAGTGATGAACTAGGAAATAAGTATAACGAAGAAGAATCCCCGAGGTTTAGGGTAACTATTAAACTGATACAAGAACTACTATCGTCGATAAAAACTGGGCTTGAAGCTATAACGAGGTATATAGAAGAGATCAGTAGGTGAAAAAAGCCTGGGATTTAACACGTATATTATTATTACTTCCTCTTCTTTAACAGTATGAATAGTAGTATTATGGCTAGTAATACGATCGGGGTGATCGGCGGCTCCGGCGCCGGCAGTACCCATACCTTGTAGCCTTGTGGTGTTACTATTGTTGGTTCATACTGGTTAGCTGGGTCGCCTATACCTATACTGTGTAGCTCTCCTTTTGATATTGCTGGTACGGTGATTGTCCCGTTGAAGAAGCCGTTTTCGTCTGTAGGCAGTGTTCCGAGTAGTACTGGTTTACTGAGAGCATATACTGCGATCGTCGAGTTTGCTAATGGTATCCTCTCATTACCCGATCTAATGTAGGCGTAACCTGATATTCTGAACTCGGTGCCCGTACTGAGTATTTTACCCATACCTACTATCGTTACGTTCAACACGTCTATTCTCGGCTTGTGTATGCCTGCATAGAATATTGCCCTAGCTAGTAAGTCCTTAGCTTTAACACTGAAGGGGCCGTCGCCGTTCCCTGTTACGTAGCGGTTCCAGTAAGTCGACCACGCACCCATAAAGATCCATTTCTCACCGCCTGGAGCATACCACACTGCTACAATCGTCCCTAGATCCTCGCCATTCACGATTAGCTTTGCTACTTCATCTATTAATACGCTGGATGGGAACTCGTAATATGCATAGTTTGCATAGCCTGCATCGCTCGCTACTAGTGGCGCCTCCTTATAGTTCAGGTCATAGGTGAAGTTGTATATCGGAGTTACAAGCCTGTACTTTGCAACGCTGTTATCTCCATAGATTCCCTTATAGCCTATCTCCCTCGTTGATGGAGCGGCGTATCCCATCGATAATAAGTCGTTCCGGTAATGGTAGAATATGTATCCACCGGTTGCCGTGTAGTATGCATAAGAGTCTAGTATTATTAGTGAAATGTTCTTCTCGTCAACTAGTTGTATGAAGTTATCGAATACGGTCTGATCCGGTATATCATTAATATAGTTGAGGATTACCACTCTAACAGGTACGCCGGTGTTTATCCTGTCAATTATAGCTGATAGGTTATCGTATACTTCGACGTAGTATCCCAGGCTCTTAACGTATTTCTCGAGGTCATGGTCTTCGCTATCTCCGAGTATGATTACTATTGGTGGTAGCTTCTTGATCCTTAGCGTTATATTGTTTAGCTTGTGTGGTTCAATGCTTACTAGGAATATCGTCGTGTAGTATAATGGGTGTTTAATAGTTATATTCAGTGTACCGGCTGGTACTAGGCCTACTACGACCCTGCCATCGCTACCCGTGGTGTAGTTCCCGATGCCCTCTATTGATACTACCGCGTCCTTAACTGGCGCCCCCGTCTTTTCATCAACGACGTGGATTTCTAGGCTAGCAGTGGGTGCTAGGAGTATTGTTACATGGCTGGTTAATCCCTCTACTACTACTATTATTCTTGAAGCATTGAAGTAGCCCGACTTGTTTACCAGTATAGTCCAAATACCGGGGTATAGGTTTAGTAGCGCATTGCCTCCGCTATCTGTAGCTGTCGTTACTCCCAGCTCTTTAATAGTTATGGCCGCGCCACTAATTGGTTCACCGCTTAGCTCGTCCTTCACTGTTATTTCTAGTGTTCCATTGAGTACTCCGCGAGTCGTTAACGCGTAGTTTATCGCGTTTAGTAGTAGCTGCTTAGCGGCATCGGTGAAGTCGTTATCATACCCTGTATGGTTGTATCCTACCCAGTACGATGAACCGTAGCTTACGAATATCCATCTCTCACCGCCTGGAGCGATCCATACTGCTACGGCAGTCATGTTAATGTTGTTTCCAGTATCGATTAGTGCTGCTAGTATGGATAGGTTCTTCATCGGTCTGAAGGTGTAAGCGGCGTAGTCTACGTATTCGTAGCTTCCCCTCCTAGCAGCGATGTAGAATGAGTTGTTGAAGTCGTAGCTTATATCGTTGAATAACGGGTGCTCCGGATATAGTGCTTCTACGAAAACATTTGACGCTGATGGGTAGTGCTGTATTCTCTCAGCAGGTGCTGGGTAGCCGGCCGCTGCTACCTCGTCCTTGTATTCGTAGAGATAGTATCCTCCGACATTGTAGTAGCCGTCCCATGTGTCGAGTATTATTAATGGTATATTGTTCTCGTCGAGTAGTCTTAGGAACGCTGTAACGTTCTCGGCGGACGGCTCTGATCCCCAGTTGTCGAGTATTACTAGGCTAATATTGTACCATGAAAGATTCACGTATAAGTCTAGCCATGTCTTGAACCTTATAACGTTGAACCCCTTACTCTTTAGGAAGTCTGTTAAGTCGTTTTCGCCGCTGCTATATTGTATGTCGCCTACTACTGCTATCGCGGCAGGCATCCTCTCAAGGTATACGTTGATTGTTACTGTCTGATTCGCCGGGGCGGCTACCTCTATAGTCTTCTCCAAGTGTTTAGGCGCTCTTATAGTTAGGTTCCACCTACCAGCGGGTATCTTTAGCGAGTACTCACCGTTAGGCCCGGTTATTGTCGAGTTTACGCCGGGTACTTCTACTATTGCTCCGGGTATTGGTTCGCCGCTGACCGCATCATATACTGTTCCAGTAATGGTTGAGTTTCCGTACTGATTGAGCAGGATCGTGATCGACCTGTTAATATAGCCTTCGACAACTATTTGCCTAGCAACGTATCCGGGCTTCCTAATGGTTATGTGGTAGTTTGTACAAATTATTGGGAGGTCTAATACAACTCTTCCATCCGCGCCTGTGTAGTAAGTGGTCCCTGTCTCGTTAACCTTTATCTCAGCGTTCTCGAGTGGGTTTAGGGTTACGCTGTCGAACACTGTTATATTAATTACTACATGTGTTGGCGTCGGCTCCCTAGTGGAGTTAGCGTAGATGATGGAGTTTACGAGTAGTTTCAGCATCTTAGCCGAGTACTGGTTATCTCCTCCCGGCTGATTATACTTCATCCAGTAATAGCTGGCCGCTGATGAGAGTATTATCCATTTCTCTCCTCCATGACTACTCCACTCGAATACTGCTCCGCCAACCCTTGAACCATCCCTTAACAAGTCTCCAAGTACTACTACTCCGCTGTCAGGGTCGAATTCTAAGGCTGCGTAGTCCGTGTATTCACCAGTATCCGCTCCGACGTAGAAGGCGTTGTCGAAGTCGGGTGTTATACCGTTGAATACTGGGTGAGTCGATGCATTCATGCTTATCGATATGTTGTAGTCCCAATAAGTAGTCCTAGTTATTACTGCGGGGTATCCAGCGGCTTTAACCTCGTCCTTATACTCGTAGAGGTAGTATGCTCCATGGTAATAGTAGCTTCCATAGCTGTCTAGGAGTACTAGTGGTATGTTATAAGCGTCTAGTATCTTGAAAGTCCTTAATACTTCACTACTGCTAGGCTCGACGCCCCAGTCATCTATGACTACTACTCCAACCTTGTTTGGGTAGCTACATACTAGGCTCAGCATCTCGGCGTAGTCTTTGGCCCAGTAGACTGGCATACCTGGATAGTTGTTCTTTATAGCGTTTACTATATCGTCCGCATCCTTACCCACTATTATTGCCGATGGGGGTGCCTCCTTTAACACGACGTTGTGGACTGTAACCCCGTATCCTATCGATACGAATGATACGTTATCGTAGTATCCGAACTTTGATACTTTCAATGTATAAGTTCCAGCGAAGACATTGCTGAATACGTAGTTTCCATTCGAGTCGGTATAGTTGACCAGGCCTAGCTCTACTATTTCAACCTTAGCATTAGGCACCGGGTTTCCTTCCTTATCCGTTACTTGTCCAACTAGTTTACCGGTTAGTGTTGGCGGGGTTAGTCCTAGGATGTAGTTGATCGTATTGTTTAGTAGGACTAGCATCTTGAGATTGTACTGGTTCTCGTCCCCCGCCTCTGTATACCTTACGTAATCAGTTGAAGCACCGATTAGGAATACCCACTTGTCTCCATCACTAGTATTCCAGTTTACTAGGCCCATCCAGACCTGGTTGTGATCCTTGTCGGTAAACCAGGCGTAAACCTTTACTGTTTCATCGGTGAAGTTGAATCCGCGGTAGGGGGCGTAGCCTGCTAGGTCTCTATGTATGTGGAAAGCATTATCGGTGTCAGGGGCTATGTTCTTGAAGAATACTAGGTCTGGATTAGTCTCGTTATACCATACCTTGTCTCCCTTAACCGAGTACCAGTAGTCGTAGTTGTCGGGTGCGGGGTAGCCTGCGGCTTCTACATCGGTTGCAGCATTGTATAGTGGGTATACTCCGTAGTATCCGCCGCCGTAGCCGGCTAGAAATATTGCGGATATATTGTTTTCATCCAGTAGCTGAAGCGTATATACTATATCGCTACTCGGAGGCGTTGAGTAGCCTTCACTCCACTTGTTGAATATTACCAGTAGGATATTGCCTTCATACCTTACTACGTCCCACAGCTCCTTATAGTCTCTTACCTCCTGTATATTCCACCACGGGCTTAGTGTTAGGTTTAAGTCTTTCTTACCACTACCGGTATCATGGTCTCCAACGATCACTATTGACGGCGGCTTGGGTACTAGTGTTACATTGATCTCTACATTGCTGTATCCTACATGGATCGATGTCCTATTCATATAGTATCCGATCTTTGAATAGGTTAGGTTATAGTCGTAGTCTGCTATTACTTTAACGACGTAGTAGCCGTTTGCATCCGTATAGTTTACGGGCCCATTTGAAACCTCGATCATGGCGTTCTCTATGGGTGTACCGTCCGGCTCTTTAACGTATCCATGAATCCTAACATATACTGGCGGTTTATGAGTCGATGCCGCGTAGAGTATAGCGTTTAATAGTACTTGTTTAGCCTCCGAGGTGAAGAAGCCGTAGCTACCGCTTATATTGTAGTGGTGCTTTATATTCGTTGCATAGCTTATGAAGATCCATGACTCGTTCTGCTTGGCTTTCCACTCCGCAATTGCTATTCCTTTATCTTCTCCATTAATGGATATGTTTGCTAGTATTGATACATTGCTTGTGAAGGATGTGTAGTATGCATAGTATGAATCGGTGTAATCGCTGATCCTGTAGTAGTCGCTTGTGAGGTTCACGAAGATTGGGTGGCTTGTGGCCGATATATTCACTGTTATGCTACTCGTCGAAGTATAGCCTTCATACCTATCACTAGGCGCAGCGAATCCGGCAGAGGATATATCGCTTCTATGCGTATACATGTAGTATCCGGCCGGGTATCCGAGATACCACGTGTCTAGGATCACTAGCGGTATATTATACATGTCAGCCCATTTAAGGAAGTCTATGAATACATCGATGGTCGGTGCTGTGTCGGAATACCCGAACCAGTTCAGAACAATTACTGACCAGTTATAATCGTCCCTGTGATCGAGGAATTCCTGCAGTGTTGGATAGTATAGTGTCGTGTAGTAGTAGGATAGGAATAATGGTAAGTCTTCTCCCTTACCTTCATAGTCTGGATAGTCCCCTATTACGGCAACAACTATTTCTGCATGTGGTACTTTCTCCAAGTATATGTCGCGTATTGTTGTTTCTCCGCCTGTTATAGTTATGTTGAAGGTGTAGGGTTTGTATGAGGGCTTCTTAACGCTTACCGTATAGTTCCCTTGTTCTAGGTGTAATTCATAGTAGCCAGTCGAATCAGTCATGTTACATACCGAGCCAGCACATATCTCTGCATCCGGAATAGCCTCGTTTGTCTCACTGTCGTATACGTGTCCTTTTAGTATGCCTTTTGGTGGTTGATGCGGGTTCCCTGTTTGTATCAGATATGATACTATGTTTAATAACAGGTTCCTGTGATCGCTACTATACTGTCCATCACTTCCGCTAGTAGTATACTTCATCCAGTAACTAACACCGCCGGAGCTATGGAATATCCAGTGCTCGCCACCGGGTGCTACCCATTCGGCTATACCGATACCGGCTTCATTATTGGAGGTGTCATTTAACCATGCAAGCTGTGTAACGCTTGGTCCCTGGAAGGAGTGGTAGAGGGCGTAGTCACAGTAGCTTGAATCGCTCGTTGCAACCTGGTAGGGGTCTGGTATTCCATCGAATATTGGGTGGCTATTATTTATAATATCTATTAGTACGCTGCTAGGCGATGGGTAGTTTTGCGTGTAGTCGGATGGGGCTGGATATCCTGCTGATGCTACGTCGGAGGCATAATCTTTTAGTATTTCTCCTCCACCGTTATCAATGTACCCGGTATCTAGTATGAGTAGTGGTATATCTCTTAGGTCAAGCGCTTTCAGTAGTGATACGACTTTGTCCCCGCTGCCCGGGTCTTCTCCCCAATCGTTTATTATGACTAGCCTGAATAAGCCCCCGTTTGAGAGGTTTGCGTATAGGTCGCTCCACTTATTGAAATGTACTACTTCGCTACTACTATAGCCTCCATAGTTTACAAGGACATTATCTATATCGTCTGCATTATCGCTACCTACGACTGCTATAGGGTATTCTTGCATCGGCATTAAATTTGATCTCTTGAATGATGCCGAGCTGAGGGGTATGGTTGGAGTATATGCTAAGAGCATCATTACGAGTATTATGATTGAGAGTATCCTTATATGGGACAACGTACTCACCGACCCACCTTTTTCCCATCCAAATAGTGTTAAAAAATCTTATATTTAACCTTAACTTTGGAACACTTAATTGCATTATAAGAAAGTAATCGGTTATTATAACGTAGTTATAAAACACTGAAATACATTTGAAATAATGAACACGTTTATTAATTTTGAAAAATGTCTAAAATTCTTCTACCTTCCTCACATATTTGCCTAGTAGGTAGTTGTAGACTTCATCTAGGTCTCTGTCGAAGAGTATGGAGATTGCTGTTGCTACTTGTAGTGTTTTCCAGTCGCCTATATTGTACTCCTTCATCTTATTTATCAGCTTCTTTAGTACTTCGATCTCTGTAGTTGTTAGCGTCTCACTGTACGGTACTGGGCTTCCCAGCCTGCTTATCGTCTTCTTAACATAGCCTGTATCGCCGTCTTTGAACGCTGTATATAATAGTAAGTATTCCATGGGATAGGACTCGATTATGCTTATAGTATCCGTTTTCTCAATTAACTCCTTATACTCGACCTTGGGCCTAGGGTAACTATTAATTACGCCTACGAGCTCGTAGCTAGTCCTGATTTCATCCTCGACGGGTTTCTTTGGAGGTATTCCCGGTATGTATTCGAGGTATTTCTCACTTTTAGATGCTCTAAGGTATAATGTTTTCTCGCCGCCCAAGACGGCGATCATTTCATCGTCTAATACCATGAGTAAAGCGTTATCGAGTACGATGAATTCTTCATCCTTCTCGGGATATTTTATCCTTGATGAACGCTTCAACTCCTCGATATCGATCTTGAAATACTTTAATACACCCATATAGCTAGTTTTTCCATCAATGTAGTCTCGGGCAATCCTCCTGAATCCTTCAGAGTATAGTAGAATCCTATACTTTTCCGGTACCGGGCTGTACGCTACGAGGCTATTATTCTCGATTAATCCTATATATGGCTTCTCCACCCTTTCTTCATCATCCCATTCAGAGTTTTCGCTCCCTAACGGTTCTAGTACGTATATCGCGCGGAGACCTTCCCTGCCTATAATGAATTTTACCCATGAAATATTCACGTTAGGCATAGACTACTTCACCAAAGGGGGGATTCACATTATTATTTATAAGTACCCATACAGTCCTATGCCCAGGCGTGTAGGGAGGGTATTCTCCCTCTCCATCGGTGAAGAATATTATCGCGTCGACCTCCCCGATCTCTTTCTCAACATAGTCAAATACCGGTACGAACCTCGTACCCCCAATACCGTGCCTAACCTCCATAGCTTTCACAATATCCCACAGACCAGGTTGTACGTGTCTGGATACGTGTACGATGTCCGCGTCGAACTGGATAATATATAGCTCGTAGACCCCTATACTATTAATTAGTCTTGCAGCCTCGTATGCTATCTTCCTATAATCCTCATCCCTAATACTACCACTAACATCAACGGCTAATACGAGCCTGTTCAGCATAATACCTGTTTTAACCGGATAGTAAGCTCCGTGAACGAGTAGTTTCTTGTTAGGCCTCTTCCATGATGTATACGGGCCCCTGCCCTTCTTAACCACGAGTAGTTTCCTTAGAATAGATACCCAGTCCGGACCCCCGGACCTATTAATGATCGTCTCTAGAACCCTATACTTCAGCATCAATGTGAATAAACCATACATATCTCCATACATGTGGGGCCTACCCTTTACCCATGGATGTATTTCGGGGAAAGCTTTAGCCATCATCTTCTCGATCATCCTTGCTATTTTCTCCAATAACCCCTTCTCGTCGAAGATCTTTAAGAGGTAATCATATATTTTCTCAGTACTCCAAACGGAAGGATCGCTAGCAACGTCCTCGATCAAATCCCTGATCATATCCGCTTTTTCATCCATCCCCTCTTTCTTGAGGGCTTCTATTAGTAGCTTCTCAAGCACTTTTAAGTGGTGAACCATCCTACCATAAATATACTTTGAAGCGATCGAGTCAACCATTATGTCGGCCGCGAAATTGTAGAGTATTCTACTAGTATACCTCCTAGCCCTTATAGGGTGGCCTAGAACTATGTGGAGGAATTCATGGATCATTATTTCGGATAAACTTGTTAGATCATATCCTAGAACTATCCTAGGGTTTAACACTATGCTACTACCATCCGTAAACGCGCTATTAACTTCGCGAACCTCGAAGTAAACGTTTCTTAGGACAAGCTTAATGTTGGGGTAGGGTAGGAGCTTGTTGACGATATGGTTTATAGTCTTCCCTATTTTCCTGTAAAGCCTCCCCTTAACCCTTGAAGGATAATAGTAAGCTATATCTATGGAGTACTGTGTTTGAGGCTTCAATTCTACTGTTTCACCATTCCTTGATCGTGATGTTTGCATTAATTATCTTCTCGGAAAACCTTAGTAGTAAGCTGCACTTCTCATCATCGCCTCCTAGACAGCTCTCACTGTATAGGGTGTATAATAGGTCAAATAACTGCTCTGTCTCGGTAAGCATCCTGGATATCCTCGATATTGCGGCTTCCATGTATTCTAGGGACATCTCCTCAACAACGATCTTTATGATCTTCCATAAAACCTCGATCCTAGCTTTAAGGCTCCTAGCCCTTGAAAACATTAATGATAACCTGTCTACGGCCTCGATAACCTCTGAAACTTCTTCCTTAAGCGTCTTCTCCTCATAGGGGTTTATACCTACGAGTGCTTGTGAAAGAGTCTCCTTCCATTTACTGAGCCTCTCGGATCTCAATGCTTTACCTAGAATACTCCATGTTCGGGGAACGGCGTTCAGCCATGGTATGTAGAGTTTTCCGGGGTTTTCACTAATATACTCGATCACTTCACGGGATACATCATTCTCCCTAGCCCACCTGATCCACTCCTCAACGGGTACCTCTACCCATAGATGGGCTAGCCTAGTCATTAATGGCTCTGGCAGGTTTCTCGCAACACTACTGTGCTCCGGCGGGTTCCCGGCCCCAATGATCATCACGTAATCGCTGAACACTATGTCTCCGAGCTTCTTCTCATATATAGCCTCCATAGCGCACTTAACGGCATCGGGCGCGGCATTAGTCAGCTCATCAAAGAATAATATACCCGCTACACCGGGCAATCCTAGTACTGCAACCCATTTCGGAGGATACCAGTCAGTATAATGAATCCCCTCACCTGTTTCCCGGAAATTTGGAAGGCCTATTAGGTCTGAGTACTCGTATCTCTCGAGCTTGATATCGCAGAATACGAAGTATTTAGACGGATCACCTATTATTTTCTCGAATAGTTTAGGCGTTATCTGACTGCATTCGACAAGCTCCCTACCGAGTATTGAGGCGATAGTCTTTGAAGCCTTCTTTACCGAATCAGTCTTACCAACACCCGGAGGCCCCCAAAGCATTAAAACAATTCTCTCCTCGGGTCTATAACGAGAAATACTGCGTGGAGAATACTGCTCCGTGTAAACATCGATTACTAAATCAACAACTCTACTCGGAGAGAGGCGTGGAGCCCACTCATAGACCAATCCCGGACAATCACCCCGCTCAAATATAGTAAACCCGGTTATTTAAACCGGTTGCAAACCATGGAAGGAACAAATATTCGTCTTTATTAAAACAATCCAAACACTTATTGAAGCGGAACGTTCCACGGTAAAACCTTATTACACATGTACAATGTCAAAAATATTATACAGTAGCCGCGTAGTAAACTCACCAATTAATAATGGAGGCGTCCAACGATTTGAGCAGTGAACCCGTGTATCTACCGGAGAAACAGTATAAGATTATAAATGTACTGGTAGAAGCTGGGGAGATAAGCATTGGAGAGATCAGTGCTTCGCTAGGGATTAGGCCGGAGGACTTAATGAGGGATCTAGCTGAGCTGGAAGCTAAGGGTTTGGTTAAGATTAGGAGGATTGTGGAGGAAATACCGATCCTGACGAATGAGGGGCATGAAGTACTCGTGAAGGGTTTGCCTGAGGAGAGGGTTTATAGCGTAATGTATCGATGCGTTGAGAAACCAGTGAAGGAGTTCATCGAGTGTGTAGCGCTTGAAACAGGCGATGAACCAGGGAAGGTTAGGATTGGGCTCCAACACTTGCTGAGGCACGGCTGTCTAAGGGTTAGAGACGGGATCGTTGTGGTGGGGGACGATTCGAAGTGTATAAATGCTATGGAGGAAGCAGGATGGATTAGGGGCTTCCTCAAGAGAGTGGCGGAAAACCTCGAAGCCGGGGAGAAGGGTAATCTACTCAGTATTTCCAAAAGGCGTAAACTCGTAAAGGTTGAGAGGCGTAAGAAGATACTTGTTACGGCTACTGAGAAACTACAAGAGCTGTATCGCAAGGGGCTTATTACTACTAGGGAAGTATTGACGATTGTGAGGCCCAGTCATGCGCCGAGACTCGACGAGTACTTGATCAAGGAGTTTGATTTATCGATACCACCGCCGAGACCGGAGGGTGCTAGGCTAAACGCTTACATGGAGTTCCTAGACCTAGTGAGGGATATACTGGTATCAATGGGTTTCATAGAGGCTAAGGGGCCCCATGTAGAGCTGGAATTCTGGAACTTCGACGCATTATTCCAAGCCCAAGACCACCCGGCACGGGAAATACATGATACTTTCTTCATAGAAACAAACTACCGTGGCAGGGTTCCCGAGGAGTTCCTCGAAAGAGCTAGGAGAGTCCATGGTAGGGGGTGGGGTTACAAGTGGGACCCGCTTAGAGCTCTTAGACCAGTATTGAGAACACAGACAACAGCAGTCTCTGTAAGGAAGATCGCCGAGATGGGCGAGGGGGAGTATAGGGTTTTCACACTAGACCGTGTATTCAGGCCGGAAACCCTTGACGCAAAGCATTCAATGGAGTTCTACCAGCTAGACGGTATAATTGTCGGTAGAAACGTGTCATTCAAAGACCTCCTAGCCTTCTTCAAGGAGTTCTCAGCGGCTCTAGGCATTAACAAGGTATGGTTTAAACCAGCCTACTTCCCCTTTACAGAGCCCAGCGTTGAAGGCTTCATTAAACACCCCGATCTCGGATGGATCGAGGTCTACCCGGGCGGAGTGTTTAGGCGGGAGGTAATGGAGATCCTTGGAGCACCGGGTGTTAAAGCTATAGCGTGGGGTATTGGTATTGATAGGCTCGCTATGGCCGTGCTTGGACTGGATGATATAAGGGATTTGTTCAGCAGAGACATAGACTTCCTGAAGAAACTACCGGTTCCGAGACTACCATATTTTACAAGATATACTAGTAGTAGGGATGTAGAAGTACTACCAGCACCAGATTAGAAAACTATACTACACCCGGGAGCAGGGGAATTACTGGGGCAGTGGCTTAGAAGAATATATGGGTTGATGAGAGTTGGCGCTAATATTTGTAATCGATACCAGCGGGGTAACCGATCCAAGGCTCAGAGGGGTCTTTAAAGTTGAGACTCTAGATGGTGTTGTTAGGGAGTATGCTAGACTATTGATCAGGAGCCATATAATACTCAGCGCGGAATTCTACACGACCCCCAGCACCGCGCTTGAGTTAAAGGCTTTCCTCGAGAGGAATGGTGTTGGCAGGGATGCTATAGATATGTTAATGGGAGCTATAACTATTAGGAGCCCAGACCTCTACACTACCCGTATACCAGCGATCGTTATGAGTGATTGGATAAGCGATATGCTTATGCGTATAACTAAGGGGTTACGGGTTGCAGAGGAATCCCTCCGTAGAGCTGCTAGGAGGACTTATAGTAGCGGGGAGAAACACGATCGAGACGAGATGCAGAGCATTATAGCTGAGGAAATCCATGAGCTTAGGCAGAAGTACCGGGAAGCTACTCGTAAAGGAGTGATCGATACCCGTGTAGACTTCGACCTAGTAGTACTAGCACACGAGTTGAAAGCAGAATTAGTAACGAATGATTATGGAGTCATGAAGCTCTGCGACCAGCTCGGAGTTAAATACATCGAGCCCCCCAGGTTCGTGAACAAGCTGACACTACTACTCAGAAGCAGGACTGGAAGGATCTAATTTTGGAGACCGTTCCACCCCCAGATACAACCCGCTTCTACCTCGCAATGATCCTAAACCTGATCAAACATACTAGTATAAGCTATGATAAAGCCTACAAGATAATAACCCGAAGGTACGGGTTAAGGGGGTGGCTAGCACCACTACTATACAAGCTCGGATACTACTTCATAAACTACTACTACACGCTACGCTGGCTATCAGCGAAGAATGGCTACGGTAAACAACCAGGCGGAATAGCTGCTTATTTCGCAAGCATAGGCTTCAGCTATAAGAGAGCCCTTAGGTTGATCAGGGATGAAGTCAGGAACTTGTCGAGAACTAAGAGGATAAGCCTACTCTACAGCTACCCGGAATACCTCGTAAAAGACCTCCTAAACCATATGGACGAATCCGAATTGGAGAAAATGCTTAGAAGCCTTAATACAAGGAAGAGATGGCTGAGAATAAATACTCTGAAAACAACTATTGAAGACGCGTTAGAATGCCTTGATTCCGAAGGGGTAGTGTATAGGGATACAGATCTAGAATACATGGTCTATGTTGAACACCCTAAATGGACTCCTATATCGAGGCTCAAATGCTACCGGGTCGGGCATGTAGTCCCACAGGACTATTCTAGCGCATTAGTAGTTGAAGCCTTCGGCAGGATTAAGGGGAAACTACTAGACGCTTGCAGCGCGCCGGGCATGAAGCTTAGCTTAATCCACATGTTGAACCCCGAAATAATAAGTTTTGGAGTAGATTATTCGGCTAAGAGGATTGAAGCCGCTCGGAGGCTCTTAGGCCTCCTAGGAGTTGATCCCTCTAAGACGATCCTTGTTAATGGGGATAGTACCTTGCTGGGCTATTCTAGGGTTTTCAACTATGCATTAATAGATGCACCGTGTAGCGGGCTTGGAGCCGTGTACGGGGATCCAGCGGTTAAGATCTCTGCTGGTAGGAAGAGCAAGCTGGAATACTACCATGGGAAACAATTAATGCTTCTAAGAAACACTGCCCGACACGCCGAGCACATAGTGTATGCTACGTGCAGCATACATCCGTTGGAGGGTGAACTAGTGGTTTCAAAGCTCGTGGATGAGGGTTTACTCGAACCCATGGAGCCAGGTATTAAGCTAGATAAAGCATATAGAGGAGTCCCCGGCGGTGATTACACTTATCGCGTATACCCCCATAGGAGTAATAGCCAGGGATTCTATATAGCAGTACTCAAGAGCAGAGTGGCTGGTAAAGCATGAATATCCGGGTAGTCTACGGTTTACATCCGAGTCGGTGTTATGGTAGGAGCCTCGGGATAGATCCATTGCTCCCCCCTAAGAAGTGCTTCTATAACTGCATCTACTGCCCGATGGGTAGAACAATAATCCAAACAAGCGAGCCTAAACCACTAGTAAACCCTAAAAAACTAATCACAGAACTAGAAGAATACATTTCAAAAAATGGGTGTCTGTTTGAAACAGTCTATTTCTGGGGTATGGGTGATCCACTCTTAAACCATTACACGCCGGTTTTACTCAGAGCCGTTAAGGACTTCATGGAGGAGAAGAATTGTAGGACTAGGATCGTGCTGAGGACTACTGGTTACTTATTATCGATGGATTGGGCTCGTCAAACCCTCCTTGTTAGTGATGAAATACTAGTCCCGGTGGATGCTGGGCCGGAGCTTAGGAGCATTATTAATGAACCATTGAAAAACTATACTTTATCGAAGCTATCAGTGATCCTTAGAAGCATACCGCCCAAGTATAGGTTTAAGATAAGCTTCGAGTTAAACCTATTAAGAACCGGGACGAGTTCAAATGCTAGCCCAGAATTGATCGAGGAAATCATACCCTACCTTAAATCATCCAGGATCGATAAAATAATTGTTAAACCGGTTAACAGGCCCGGTAGGGATGAATCAATTAAACCCGTTAGGGGAAGGTTGATCGATAAAGTAGTTGATATATTTAGCAATGAGGGCTTTAAGGTTAGAGTTTGTAGGGGTGAGAGCTTGGAGGGGGTTGCTGTAGCTGATAATAGTGATGAAGCAATATATAATCACCTTCTACGGAAGCCGTTATCGACGAGGGAGATCGAGGCTGTTTATGGGGTTGAAGGCCTCGTTAATGCTGAGAGGATGGTTGAAGCAGGAATATTGGAGAAGAAGACTTGGAGCGGGATGATTTACTTTAAACCCCGCGTAACAATAGATTACTTCAACGCGTAGAAAATGGTGGAAAAGGCTTGGAGTCTGGGCAGGATAATCTAGACCAGGCTGAGAAGGTTAGGGAGCTCGAGGAGAGGATTAACTTGTTGGAGGAGAGGGTTAAGAGGGTTGAGGAGTTGATCGATGAGCTCTACGTCCTGATCCGCTCCTATCTTTAGCCTTCTTCTCGTATATTATAGCGAGTACCTCGAAGAATAATGCTAGCAGCGCGAATACTAAGCTGAGCTTTAAGACTTCGTCAACTGGATCCAGCTTGCACCCCTCTCCACTACATAGGTTATACCGCTCCTCAACGTTATCCTAACCCTAGTAGGTATTACTCCATGGGTATCCAGCTCGTTCCATCCACGGCGGAGATCATGTATTATCGTAAACTCCGCTCCGGGTGCTTCAAAAGTTATCCTTGCCGCTTCCACGTTGAACGGGGACCATATGCGTGCAGTATCCATTGTTACGCGGAAGTAGAAGGTTGGTATATCGTAATCAGCTATTATCTTCGAGGTAAACCGCTCCCTAAACAGGTTTCTACGGTTCCAGACATTAATGAATAACTCAGCGTTATGTATGCCTGCTTTAGCCCATAAAACATATACGGGTACAACTGTCTCTTTCTTCTCGACGTTGTCTAGTACGTGTGATGCACCATATAAATCATGGTTTTGAGTATGTATTACGAGGTATACCTCGTCCAGCTCAACTATTGGTTCAAGCACTACTGGTATATATGGACCCATGGGGCTTGGAACTATTCTAGGCTGAATCTTTACCTTCCGAAAAACAGTTTCCAGCTTCTCAACGATCACCGTTACCTCGTCATATATCGGCAGGTATCCATGGATCTCGAACTGTAATACTCCGCGGTAAATCCCCGGCTTGCTCCCCTTATCAGCAATGATCATCTTACTACCGCTCCTAACAACTATTATCTGGGGACCGATCTGTTTTAAAACCCTGATAGTAGGGGTTGCTTCACGGAACTCGTACTCGGCTTTAGACCCGCTCATAAGCTTGAATACCGGTATACTTAGCCTAATCGGTTCACTATAGTCTGCATAGATAAGCTTGGATATCTTACCCGGCGAGACATAACTGATCAGTAATGCCTTTTCTAGGTTATTCAGGGAATTAATCGTCCCGGGAACCAGGTATTTTCCAAGACTCTTTAACTCGTTACCATCTAACTCGTAGTAGTATAACGTGTTACCAGTCGCTATGAAGAGTCTGTCCTGGTCTAGTATTGCAGCAGTAATATCTTCCTCGAAGGAAAGCTCCTTGACTATGTTCCCGGTTTCCTTATCAATTATCCATGCGGTCTTACCAGTATAAGCCACGATCTGCTGGTTTAGCGCGGACATATTCCTTGGAGTGTATACTAGGTTTTCATAGGTTTTCCGCCATTTTATCTGTCTACGTGATAAGTTATAGTTTATGATTTCGTAGGAGTTGTTCATTATGATTGATTCGCCGTCTACGGAGATTATAGAGCCTGGTATGAGGTAGGATTCATGTATGTCGGTTCTATTAACCTTGTACTTCTTCTCCTTGCCGCGGTAGTCTATTATGTGGAATTCTATGCTTTTATCCGTGAATCTAGTATATGTATACCATTCACCGTTCCAGCCGGTGGGTATTAGTCTATCATATTGTTTATAGACGTATTTACCAGGGCTCTTCTCGTAGATTAAGAGGTCTGGGCATTGTTCTCCACTACTGGTTTTCGCCCTCGCAATAGCGTATATCTTTTCACCGGCTAACCCTATATCGATCCTGCTCAGCGTACATTCCTTCTTCGAAAACATTCCAACCTTGAAACCCATGAGTTCAAGGATCGATTGTTTCTCCTCTAGTATAGTGAACGCATGTCCTCCCTCCCGGAGTTTTGCCGCTAAAGCTATGTGTCGACCGTTAGTTACGATCCCGTATATCACGCCTCTAATTGGGACTAGCCTCATCTCATTTAGAAATATGAAATCCGTCCCTCCGATCCTTTTAACAGTAACGCTTTCAGTCCGGTGAGCGCCAACGTATACGAAGGCTCTATCGAAGATTACTCCCGGATAGAATATTTCATCACCCGACCTATACACGTAGACCGGTATAGCGTAGGACACCGGGTTCTCACTGATCTGTATCTCCTCGATAATCATTGGTAGAATATGTATCTTCTCCGAACCCTGATCCCTACTCGTCAATCCCTACTTCAACCCCTTAAATCCTTCCGGTAAATAATAAGATACAAATTATTCGACGCTGTCCATGCTAATATACATGTATTTATTTCTCTATAAGGAAGTAAATATTATGTATTGTCCCATATTGATTAATTCATGGAAAAGGAATCGGTTGATACCACTACTCGGTTTATCGGGGTGTACGGCTAGATTTGCCTATCCGGCATATTTGGACTCGTGGTTTACCTGAGAGTTGTAGGCTTGAAGGCGTTGGTTTCCGCGATGAATGGATCGTGTTTAAACTGTACTGTAGGGATGAGATGAGGAGCCTCACGATCGATTTCTTAAGCGGTAAGACCAGTATTAGATCCCTTGGTGAACCGGAGCTCCGGGGCATGGTTGAGCATAAGAGGGAGTTCCACACGATATTCTGCTATAAGGGTTTGAAGAGGCGTGTTTGGAACAAGATTATTCGTGGATTAAACGTAAAAATGATTTGCCGTAAGGATATATGTGTTGTAGCAGTCGTTAACCCGAACTATAGCCTCGAAGTACAAACGTATAGCGGTAGCGGGGACCTGCTGGAGAAGATCGGGCTTGGGAGGATCTATCATTTCGACCTAGTAGCATCTGATAACATTATAGCCGTTACTAGTGCCGGCTTCACGGAGGAGGGGACGGCTACGATACTATTCGATGGATCGACGGGTACGGTTATAGACTACTATACCGGCTTCGGAGGCTACGCTGTCGCTTCTCCTGAAATGGTTTTTATAATGGGTAAACAAGATGATATCTTCATGACGCGCGGATATAATAATGATGGAGAAGAAATGATTAACGATGAAGGACTACCAGTACTACCACCATTCAACCCAATCCCCCTACCAGTGCAGGGTATGGAGGGCTATGAGCCTAGGATTATTGCTTTAATGGATAGGCATGAAATCAAGGTTTACAACACGATCGATTACAGTATAGACTACACGTTTATACGCCCACCCTTCACCAGGGGCTTATTCGGCATCGACGAGTATAGTACGACGGTTCTATCATCGATAATGGGTAACTCTCTGATCATAAACTACGACTTGAAGGGCAGGGTTAAATGGGCTAGCCACCTAGTAAGGGATCTAAAATACGCCGTCGTATCAACTAATCTAGTAGCAATGTATGTTGAGAGGGAGGGTAGGGGTGAGACTAGGCTGTACTCCATCAATGAAGACATTTTGAAACACGAGGAAACCTTCGGTCCAAACGCAAAGCCTATAATGGCTAGGCGTAGCCATATAGTGTTAACTGATGGACGCGTAGTAGCCGCTTACGCGATGGAGTGATCTGATGGATTGGATCCAGCTGGCTCCCTGCTTGCAAGCCTAGTACTACTGCTAGTACTAGCTAAACTCCTCGAATTCCCCTTTAGAAAGGCAAACCTACACCCAATACCCGGCCACGTTTTAGCAGGAATTATTCTAGGACCCTACCTCTTAAGCCTAGTCTACCCTACCCAGGAGCTCCGCGGCGTTGCTTATCTAGGATTACTCCTATTAATGTTCTATACTGGTCTAACGACTGATTTCCGAGAGCTCAGAAGGCACGGCTTCGCGATCATCGTTATGGGGGGCTTGGGAGTACTCGTAACCTTCACCCTTATCTACGCCGTGATGATCCTCCTCGGCTACGGTATGCTCGAATCCCTCTTTATCTCCGCGGCACTATCTAATACTGCTACTGAGACCGTTGCAGCTATTGTTTCTAAGAAAGGTGATCCGCGTACCCGGTCTTTGCTTATCGGCGCTAGTTTTACCGATGACGTCATGGCTGTCTATGTTATAGGTTTACTTTCGGGCTTGACTGGGAGCGGTGTTAACCTATACCGTTTATTCCTGATCGGCCTTGAAACAGGAGTATTCCTCTTCCTAGCCTTCGCTGTCAGTAGCTTAATGGTCAGCCGGTATACTAGGATTTATAGGTCTATGAGTACGGACTACTTCTGGTTTGCATCCATATCCGTAATATTAGCGTTAACCCTATCCCTCATAGCTAGACTAGTTGGGTTGAGTGAGCTTATAGGAGCATATTTAGCAGGCATTATTATTAGTCGTGGGAGAGAGTTCCACGACCCATTCCTAAGAACAAGGATCGCTATAACGGAGTTCATCGGGGACTTCGCGGTTGTTCTCGACGTTTTATTCGTACCATTATTCTTCACATATATCGGTGTAGCATATAAGCCGGGGGCTATTGATCCGCTACTCTACATAGTACTCCTATCGCTAGCGATACTAGGCAAGTTTCTCGGGACTGCCCCGATAGCTTATAGGGAGACCGGGGATAAGTGGAGGAGTATCGCGGTAGGCTTAGCGATGAGCGGCAGGGGATCCCTGGAAACAGCATTATTGAAAATAGGCCTCGATGCAGGTATAATAACGGAGACCTTATTCACAACGGCTTTAACAGTAGCGTTGACAACTACGATCATGGCCCCCCTGCTATATATCGCGGCTTATAGGGTTGAGTAAGGAGGGAATGCTCAGCAAGGCCCGTTTATTCATCCCTTCACCCTCCCGGCCCGTTTTTCATGGGAACCGGGGGGTTTCGGTCATCCCTTCTAAGCCTCATCCTCACAAAAATTAATCTACGATATCATTCTTAATATTTTATCCAGGCTTATCTCTGCTATCACTACGGGGTTTTCCACGCCTTTCTCGTAGAGTATCTTTGGGTGTACTTCTCCCACGAACCCTACTTCTTCGCCGTTAACTTCTACTATTGCCGTTCTTTGCGGTAGGAATCCCTTAACTTCTCCCTTATGATAGCTTGGTTTTAATCCTAGTCTTTCAAAGATTACTGTTAAGTAGGCGATGCCGTCGGTGAGGGTTGTTTTCTGGTGGCTTATTAGTAGTCCAAGCCTCCTCTCCGATACTGCTCCCGTCTCGGATTCTTTACTCGGGACTACTACGTCCCCAATCTCGAATATCTTCATTTCAGGCTTATTCTCGTGGTTCTCAAGGTATACGCTTAATAGTCCTGGCGCTAGCCATCTCCTTAGAACAGTGTATTTCTCCATTTTAGGGTTTGAGACTTTCACTAGTTCAAGCTCTCCCTGTTCGAGTAGTTCTAGCTGCTCCTTCGGGTTGCTCATCATGTAGTTTGCTACTTCGAGGAAGCCGTAGCCTACTAGTATTTTCCTCATCGTTCTTGATAGGAATTCTATGGGGTGTATTCTGCCGGGATGGGTTGCAGGTGGTAGGTTTAAAGCATTCCTACCGATCAACTCGTATCCTAGAGCCATAGCTGCGTCTTCAGCTATATCGGTATAGTTTAATACGTCTATCCGGTATGGTGGAGCCTCGGCTTTGACTTCTTCCTCGCTTATTTTCTCCACCCTATAACCCATACGGGCCAGTAGTTCCAATAGTTTATCAGTCCCAATAGGCACTCCAAGCAGATCCTCTACATCACTAGTACGAACAACTAGTTCAACTCCTTTATCCCTAGGAGCCCTCAAAACCGTCTTATCCGGGTAATACGTATCCACATATACTATCCTCCCCGACCCGCTCCTCTCAGCGATGCTCGTAGCCATTATAGTTACCATGTCTACTACAGTCTTCGGATCCGTCCCGGTAGAATCTATGAGGACGTTTCTAGTAGAAGTAGTAACTTTTGTATCCTCGCTATTAATAATCGGAGGCATTGACAGTATCCTCCCATCACGATCCCTCAATACCGGGTATTTATTCCACCCCTTCAACAAGTGCCGGTACAGCCTCCCCTTCTCAGTCTCAACCAGTATTTCCTGCAGACTCATCTCCTTGGCTTCTTCTAATGGTGTAAACCTAGTCTTAATCGGATCGGCTAGCTCGTAGTAGATGGGCGGTTTTACAGTATCTAGATCGTATACGCCGATACTAGCCTTCCTCCTCCTCCTACCATAGGTCGTCGCCAGCTTCTCCTGTAGCTGCATTATCTGTTTAACGGCTTCATCATCTAGCTCTAGGTCCCTAACGATCGCGAATGCTACGTAGGGCCTCCCAGGAACTCCACGACTATAAGCTTTAATCCCCTCATCGATAAACTTGTAGCGGTGAACTTCTAATCCCATGAGAGCCCTCAACGCTCTGCCGAGGCCTTCAGCACTATAGAGGTCTGGACGGTCGTGTGTTGCTTCATACTCGATCGTTCCGTCATCATCTATGTATTCTACTTCACACTTTACACGCGGCAGGTACTCGAGTATCTCTTCCCGCGACAATATCCTCCCAACGATCCTTTCCAGATCATATTTTACAACCCTAATCACCGGCAAAATAATCAACACCACATACCAAGTATTAAGCGACCGAATTATAGACTAACAATCATTACATTTTAACACATACATGTATAATTGAAGACTCTATGTGGATGAAAAAGGTTTCCGGTGACGATGTAGTTTTGATCACTGTTGAGGATGCACGCCGGCTGTTGGAGGAACTAGGAGTATACCCGGTCTGGAGTGATAGTATGGGTGTTAAAAGCTACTCCCTACTAGTAAGAACCAGCCATGGAGAAGTCTTTATTGATCCCGGCGCAGCAGCTCTACAGCCCGGCTTCCCCCTTCCCAGCATTGTAAAGAGAGAGCTTAGAGTTAAAGCCATACACGAGATCGCTGGACTGCTCCGAGAAGCAGAATATGTGGTTATAACACACTACCACCACGACCACTTCCTTTATCCGAGCGATAGAGGCCTCGGCAACCCATACATATACAGGGGTAAAACCCTCTACATAAAAGATCCTAATAAGTACATTAATAAGAGCCAGTGGGGTAGGAGCAGGGTTTTCTTATCCGAATTGCTGAGACTAGCCGGTTCAAGCCTTGAAGAACACCTTACTGAGCCTTTAATCAATGATTTCCCTGATCCAGTTGAAGAACTAGAATATGCTCATAGAAGAAATTACGGCGACTACGCTCCTCGCAGAAGGGAGTTGTTGATGAAGGGGCGTAAATGGTTTGAATCCCTGAAAGAAACCTGGAGTAATGGAGCATGGATTAGGGAGCCGTTAAGGCTCGGGGATGGTACCAGTATTTTCTTCGCAGACGAAAAGGAGCTCTTGATCGGCAGTATTCGCTTAAGATTTACCGAGCCCTTATTCCACGGCGTAGAATATGATCGTACCGGCTGGGTTGCATCGTTATGGCTGGAGGCGAGAAACTATAAATTATTTATCAGCAGCGACCTAATGGGCCCTATAATCGAGGACTACGCATACATGATTATTGATAATAAGCCGGACATAGTCTTTATGGATGGACCCCCAGTATACTTGTTCCCCTACATGATGAATAGAATTAATCTAAACCGTGCTATTGAGAATATTAAGTTAATAATTGACTCTCAGCCATTATTAATAGTCTACGATCACCACTTGCTCCGGAGTCCTAAGTGGAGGATGTTTGCCGGGGAAGTACTTGATTATGCTTCAAAGAAGGGTGTTTTAGTTACTACTTATGCATGGCTTAAAGGGCTTGATAATGTAGCTGACACTGTCAGTGGATCAAGCCGCTGATCTCCTCCCAAGCCGATAATAATAGCTTCCTCTCCCTTCTCCGATAGCCTACTAGTTTCTCAGCATCAAACCTGTCAATTGGTTTATCTATTCCTAGTTTTACTGCTAGAGGCATATAGAGTCCTAGGAGGTCTATTGATGAATTAATCTTCCTAATCTCCATGTATTTCTCGGGGCCTAACAGCTCGTATATTCTCCTTGAAACTATTGGGGATTCTAGGATGGGCTCGGAGGGTTTCTCCCTTATAACTGGTTTTTTCAATAGGTTCCTCGTAAGCCTGGTTAACGGGTAGCCTTTGTTTAAGGCTTCTAGGCTGTAGTATGTTTTCATGTGTTCCGTGTAGAGTTTTGCTACGTGTTCTTTCTTGTTCCCATCAAGCTTGTAGTATAGTTCTCCGGATATAAGTGATGCAAGAGCTGTATCTGCTAGGTTTTCAGGGCTTATCGTCTCGGGTCTGTCTCCATCCGTATGGTAATATCTGCTTGGCCACTCGTTGAGCATCACCGCTTCTACCCCCCACGATAGGAATACGTCGTGGTCACTACCCATCCCGTAGGGTGCAGGCGTGTATTTTATGGTTGGAGCAGTGTATCCGGTGAAGGTTTTCTTCTTGTTAAATGTTTTCCTCAGACCGATCCATAATAAGGGTGTTATCTTGTAGCTGTATAGTCTGGGAGGGTTTACTAGGGCTAGTACAGATCCTGTTACTTCTTGTTTCGAGCCGACCATGTCTAGGTTTATCACTGCCTCGATTGTTTCCGGGATTATCTTGTCTAGGAATACTGTTCCAGTGTATTCGGGTATCCATGCATGACAGAACCCCTCACTATTCAACTGCGACGCTGTTAATGCTATTAACGCGTTAACCACTGAACCACTAGCATTATCGTGTGCTCCGGGTTTTGGATGACAGATATGGCTAATGTATAGTATTCTTGGATCCTTCCCGTAGCATGTCGTTAGTATCGGCAGCCCCTCATTGTGTATCTCAACCCTACTCCTCCAGCAAGCCTCGATCCTTGTCCTTGGAGACTGTATCTTCCTAGATATAATCTCTACGGCTAGCTTGTAGGGTATGTTCATTACCACCTTATCCCCTATAATTTCCCCCGGCTCTAGGAATAGGCCAGTGTATGGTACATGGTTTGGATCCCTGTTTCTCGCATAGTATACTAGTAGTCTTGCATCGCTGTGCTTGTAGTGGTGGTATAAGTACCCGGTTACTAGTACTGCTTCTCCACTACATGGTTTCTCCCCGCAAACCCTTACTTCGCCACATCCTTCCCCGCTCCCGGTGTGTGCTGATAGTAGTGTTGGGTGGTCTTGGAGGTCTAGCCTTGTAAGGGTTTTACCATTAATCTTTAACTCTAGGAATCCTTCAACGGGATCCCATGAAATAGGTGCCTTGATAAAACCCTTTCCAGCCCCCGGTTCTACACGGTTAATCTTTACCGGTAGCCCAGCGTTTTCAAGTACTTCTCCAAGTTCTCGGACACTACTCCATAAGCCTCTGGAGCCCTGTATTCTGTGATGCCTTGTTATCAATGATAATAGATCCCATGCTAGGCTTGGATGAATCAATCCCTTAAACCTCTCATAAAGCTCCCCCACTATATGCAACCCATTAACACACCCCTAGCATAGTCTATGGTATTAATTATATTCCACGGGTTATAATCATGTTTAATATTAGAAGAGCAGGACTAAAGGGGTGCTGGGCTGGGTTGACTGGTAGGCGTGCCTTGATTATTACTGGTCCATTATTCGAGGATATCGAGTTGTTGTATCCGCATTATAGGCTTCAAGAACTAGATTTCGAGGTACACATTGTTAGTCATCCAAAATACGGTTTCGAGCTTACTGGGAAGCATGGTTATAAGGTTAAAGTAGATCTCCAGCCAAACCAGGTCGAGCCTAGGGATTACGATGTACTAGTACTTCCCGGTGGTAAGGGGCCTGAGAGAGCTAGGGTTTTCCCCGAGATCGTTGATATCGTGCAGTGGTTTATGGATAATAACAAGCCCGTAGCCGCGATCTGTCATGGCCCACAGTTATTGATTAGTGCAAGCCTCAGAAACCCATCAATCCTTAAAGGCCGCAGGGTTACGAGTACTCCGAGTATAAGGGATGATTTAATTGCTGCTGGTGCTGAATGGGTTGATGAACCAGCTGTTGTTGATGGAAACCTTGTAACTGCCCGCCTCCCACCGGATATACCCTTCTGGATGAAGAAGTTCATAGAACTGCTTAGGAGTAGGGGTATCCTCTAGTTTTTCAATATATACTTCTTATTCTTCCCATTTCCCTCCTCAGCTATTAGTATTATTAATGGATATCCTGCCTTTTACTATATCGCTGTATGCCCAGTAATTCTTTATTCTCTGGAAATAATATGCTCCATCGCAGCAGTTGACTACTAACTCGTAATGGGGGCCTGTTACTTCGTCTGTAACATATATTATTGGTATGATCGTGTTGTTGTATACAGCGTATCCCATTGTTATATTGTAGTTCTGTATGCTTTTATTCGCAGTCTTAAATACTAGTTGCTTGAACAGTTTCACTGTGTAATTTGTATCTGGGCACGTACAGTGTTCAATAAGTGTTTTATTAATGTTTTTCAACGCGTAGATTAGCTGGGATAGGTTGTCGCGTAAGAGTAGGGACCAATGCGTGGTATTTTTGAATGGATCAATGAATACGTGTGCTGTAAAGAATAATTCATAGTCTAGTAACTTGTACCTATTTAACAGTATTGGAAACCCCTTAGGTACTCTTTCCCAGGAAAACCGGTGCTTGAAACTACATGTTTCTTCGTGGGGTACATAGTTTTCCAGGTAGCCTAGGAGGGGTTTTTCGTTTATTTTTATGGATAATATATGGTATCCTCCTATGTACGTCCTTATGTATGTCCCGTTCATTACGTCTATACTGGGCTCGCTATGTGTTCCAACCCTTATTATTCCATGAGATTCATTAATGATTTTGGTTAGTGTTTTGTTTAGTTTATTCATGTAGTTCATTATTACTGTGAAGTTTTTGCCGAATAATTCGTTTAATAACCTGCTACTATTACTTTTAACGTAGATCATGTATCTCGAGGGGGAGTCTTCCACGGGGTATTCGATCTTTATTATTACTGTAAGGTTTTTAGAAACGTGCGCGATTGCCCATAGGGGTGTTAGTATTAGGTATTTGCTCTTGCTTAGGTATTTGTATAGGGAAGGATAAGTTTGGCTTAAGAAATCCTTCATCCAATGCTTGATCATAACTTTATAATGTAGTAGTTCCTCGTAGGTATAGCATGCCTCATATGATTCGGTTTCTAAAAGGTTCTTCTTTAATTCAATAAAATACTGGTAGTCAAGCCATGAACCAATAGCTATTATAGCCAAGAGTATTACAGCAATAATCTTCTCTGTTTTACTAAGGTTTAATTGAAGCCTCAATTCCACCCACATATTCTAATTCAAAAAGTTTTCTCGCTAAAAACCTTACCACCTCCTAAATGTTTTCCGGATAGTATGGTTATTTAATTGGTTGTTTAAAGTAGTCGTTATTAACGAGGCCGTGTAATTTAGTCTATATTAACATGCTGGATTAAGGAATTATTCTTGATTAAGAGGGGTGTTTATAGTGGTTGTTGTAAGTATTACTCCGGAGATCGCTCTTGATTATCTCAAAACTTATGCTGGTGGTCTCGGTGTATTGGAGGGCGATAAGCTTTATGGAGCTGGTGATATGGGTCTTGAATACCTTATCCTAACCCTCTACTATCGAGGTGGTTATGTTTCTTATAAGTTTGAGGGGGAAGAACCTATACCAGGCCCTGAGAAGCAGGATGTTAGGGGGCTCCGGAGGCTTAGGCCTGACGAGCCGTTCACAATTATTCTACGGGGAGAGAGGATTGTTGTACAGCCTTGGGTCTATGAGTATAAGACTGCTCGTGCAGTCTTGTTTGAAGCAGTATGCCCTATGTGGGCTAGGAGCCTAACTGATCGAGTGTATATTGAGGAGAACGTTGAGCACCAGTTTCTACGCTACGCTTTCCTAGCTAAGGCTTCAGCGTATTATCTTAAGAATAGGGTTGGGCTAGATAAGGTTAGTATTATTGATCTCGAGGAAGCTCATACTGCTCTAACACTCTTAACTATTGATGATAAGAAGAGGTTTAGATTAATAATACATACTCCGGGCCCGTGGGGTCATCCCGGATTCCCCGGAGACTATATTGCACGGGAGTTCGGCAGCTTCCTAGGAGACTACGTTGTCTTAACGGAATACGCGTTAGAGAGGCTTGACAAGGCTATCGTGGTCTCCCAGAAGCAGAGGGATGTTATTGGGAAGGTTTTCCCCCGGCACGCCGGGAAGATCAATGCTATAACGAATGGGATCTGTTTAAAGAGGTGGATGGATGAGAGGCTCTATGAGAAGTATCGTAGTGGTGAGAGGATCTATGCAGGATTACTTAGGGAGGTTAGAAGCAGTAATCGTGGGAGGCTCGAGGAACTTGTAAAAGCGTATAAGGGTGAGACCAGCCTAAGTAATAGACCGGTGATCGTCTGGGTCCGTAGGCTTGCAAGGTATAAGAGGCCCTACTTTATCGCTAGGTTTATCGAGGAGCACCCGGAGGTTGAAGCCTACTATGTTCTCGGTGGTAAGCCTCATCCAAGCGATAGTGATGGGTTAAACTATGCCCGTTGGTTCCGCCGATTACACCTACGATTAAACAATGTAGTATTCATACACGATTACGATGTCGAGAAGGCCAAGATCATACTTAGGAGTGGAGACGTGTTCCTATTCACACCCTTCAGCGGCTGGGAGGCTTGTGGTACTAGCTATATGAAAGCCGGGTCTAATGGTGTACCAATACTGTCAAGCAGGGATGGGGGAGTTCTTGAAGTTGTTGAAGACGGCGTTAACAGCTGGTTGTTCGGCAGCGATATCCGGGACTTTATAAATATCTATAATGATCCGAGGGCTAAGGAGATCGATGAGAAGGAGTATAGGGAGTTTGAAGAGAAACTACTGCAAATTATTAAAATGTATTATGACCAGCCGGATAAGTATTGGGAAGTAGCTGTTAACGCTGCAAACACGTTTCCCGGCAGGGTTAATATCGAGAATACCCTGAAGAAATACTATTTATCCGGAGACTAGCCTCCCTACACTACTATTTTTAACCAGGTAATACTCGGTGATATAGCCGGGTATATAATTAGACTTATTCACCAACTATACTTTTTTCTCCTCCTTAAAACCACTAAAGTAGTGAATGATCTTATCGAGTAGATTGATTTAATATTGGTAGCTTGGTGTCTGGGCCTTGTCTGAAGCATCTGATATTGTTATTGATCTTGGAGGGATTAGTATTACTGTAGGCGAGATGCTGGAGATTATTAAGGAGGAGAAGCAGAAGCTCCTGGAAAAGTATGGGGCTAGGGATGAAGCTGAATTGGAGTATATTCTCCGCAGCGGCCGGCTCGATCTCGAGGAAATACTATATATTCGCCACCGCCTCATGGTGCTTGATGAAATGGAGGAGGCTGTATTTGAAGAAATAATGTTACGAAACAGTGGGTTAAAACTAATTGGAATAACGGATTTCTTCAAGAAAATCCTAGGTTTACGGGATAATGGTGGAAGAGAATAAAATATACCTGTTTTATTGATTCCTGCTATGCCTGCCGATAATGTAGAGAATTGATATGAGGACTGCAATAGTAATAATTGCTACTAGGTAGGTGATCATTGACCTGTCCTGACTGTCTCCTAGGCTGTGGTTAGTTTGGTTGTTTGATGAATTACTATGTTCCGTAGTAGTTGACTCGTTTACGTTCTTACCTATCGCTTTGTCTACCGTGTTATTCCCGGTGAGAATATTTCCGGATTCATCTACGATGCGATCCTTAAGGCTTCCAATACTTGCCTTCGTACCATTAATAGGCGACCATTCGGTTAGATAGTACTTGTTGTCATCACATGTTATCAACAGTGAATATCCCCTCGTTACGTTTCCGAAACTAGCCATTATAATTGGTATAACCCTGTCATCCCTGAGCCCGTATGCATAGGTTATCCTTACACTTGTCCCGTTAAGCTTCCTGCCGATTAAGGAGGACATTATACTTATTACATCCCGGCTATTATAACGCCAGTGAATATTATTGAAATCACTTCTATGACGTTGAAGCGCTTTCGCGATAAAGCTAATGGAATCCGTAATAGTTATTCTAGCCGGGGATCCGGGGAGATATTCGATCGAGAAGCTTGTTGGAAGTGATAATGCAACGATATAGCCTTTAGGATAAGTCAATAAATCCTTGAACCACGGGGGAACATATGGTTTTCCCACATAGTAGATGTCTTTACCGTTTACTTTAATCTCTAGGTTAAGCTTCCACGAATAACCCCTTACAGTACCGTTCCAGTAGTAATTATTGCTGGTCTTATTCTCGCCCACTAATACCTTTATAGTTGAACCGTTCAACTCTTTGAGCATGGCTAACGTGTTGTCTGCAATAATCTTAGCATAGATCGCGTTAAGACCTATTAGTTTATCCAGTAT
>JALWZC010000100.1 GCA_027002875.1 Desulfurococcales archaeon | reverse complement strand
TCTTAGATCTTTGTTTAGGAAATCATTACCAACTAGGATGAAACGAGTGCTCCGTCTCTTGCGGATTACTCCGCTTATAATATGTTTCAATAAGTCTGCACCCTTCTGATACCTTGCCCCGGCAAACATCAATGTAAAATTTTCAAATTTTTCTTTAGGTGAAAACTCCCTGGTATCAACCCCTAGTGGGATATAGTATGTCTTATATCCGAGTCTGAGCAGTATGGAGTATTCATGGGAATTTAATGAATGTATCCATATGTTTCGCCTAGTTTTAAAGAGTAATAATTGGCTTAGCATAATGGCTTCATAAAGATAATTAATAGGCCGATAGAAGTGTTGTATGAAGAAAGGAGCATGCGTTGCGTGAATGAATGGTTTTTCAGTCTTAAAAAGGATTTGAAGATTTTCGATGTAGGGTGGAACAAATTTTGCATAGTAAATTAAATCGTATTTATCTAAATCCATTGTGTGAATGATATTATTTCTCCCCCTCGGAATATAAGTTATTCTGTACCCGCTACGTTTAAGCAGATTATAAAGCGTCTTATCGAGCCAATTAATGATTAAAAGACTTATATTGTTCAATATCTTTCCTCCTTATCCATGAATCCTTGCCTGAATCTTTTCAAGGAGATTAAATATATAGTGTAGCATTGGGCCTACAATCGATAACTCCAGCGAGAGAGTTTTTAACTCTCTTATCTCACTAGATCTCAGCGCCTTCACCATTGAGAAAACCAGTATCGTTATATACATTATAAACTCTACAACATATTTTATATATGATGGCTGAGGGGCTACAAAATATTCTATTAGTAGTACTGGTATTGCAGGAAATAGCATATACGTAAATAACACAAGGTTTCTATATCCCCACAGTTCAAGATTAAACTTTTTCCTTAATATATTAACACCGTAGATTAAACTAATTGTCCTTGCTATTATGAAAGCTAATATAAATCCTGAGACTCTGAGGTATGTAATCAGTATTATCCCTAACGGAACATATAACGCTAAAAACACAAGACTAACCCTCAAAGTATACTGTGTGTTCCCAGTAGCGTCAAAATACGCTCTTAAAACATAGAATCCAAAGGGTGCAAGAAGTCCTATGAGCGAGGATAATGTAAGATAGACTGGGGCTAGTGAATACTTAGGGCCATAAGCGAGAAACGTAATCGGCTTCGAAAATGCTAGGAGGGTTACAGCGAGGGGCATCATGATAACCGTTGTATATACTACAGCCTTCCTTGTTACTAGGCCGAGCCTCTCATTATCCCCAATTAATATCGGCAATGACGAAAAAATAGCAAGGGCGAGGGAGTTCCCGATGATTATGAGTGGTAGTGACAAATTAGTTGAGACGGCATAGTTTCCCATTTCAGTATTTGTAACATATCTTGCAAGAAATATTCTAACCGTATAATTAAGTGGGAGCTCGAGGAGTATTGGAACGTATAATGGTAGAGTATATGCGAATAAACTGTATAGAACAGCCCTATCAATACCGATCTTTGTATATTCCCTAGGATAATAGAATGGATATAGGACTAGTAATGTAATTACAGCTGCTGAAAAACCCCATATAGCACCGTAAACCCGCATCCCCAGCAATATGAAGACTACTGAAAATGATACTCGCAGTAATGCTCTAGAAACATCCAATAATCCAGCTTTTTTATACCTACCCATGCCCATTAATATATTGCGTACAGACTCGACGATCATAAAACCGGTTACATATATGGACAAGATCCGTATAAATCCTGAAACATAGGGCCTCGAGAGCGCTTCTGCGAATAGATCGGAGAACGTGTAAAGTATCATGCCCGCGATAGCCGCTAAGAATAACCGTATAGTGAAAGCCGTGTAGACGTATTTCTTTCCATCTTGTAAAGGGGTAAACCTTATTAACGCGGATGATAAGCCTAAGTCCAGTAAGCCCGGGATCATTCCCGGGAAGATTAATGAAATACCGATCAATCCGTACTCATCGGGTGTAAGAAGGCGGGCGATAACTATACTGCCAGCGAAACCTATTAATGCAGCCGTTAATTGGCTTGACGAGATCCAGAAAGAGCCTTTGGCAAGTCTTCTACCAATTTCCGACGTCAACTTCCTTAATCAAACCTCCCCAGACCTATTATTGTATAGTAATTGCTAGTATAAACTACATCTACGCTCGAAAGCCTTAGCGGTGAATGATATAGCCTATCAATTTTAAGAGCTATCAGCGTATAAGGCGGTGCATACAAGGGCCATGGATCACCATACTGCATGATAGTTGATAAACGATTCCTTACACCCTTATAAATCCCGGAACGAATTGGTAGATCATAATCATAATAGGCTGTGATATAATCTGGAATAATGTTTCCAACAATTCTTGTTTCAATGTATCTAGGGTAACGAAAGATAAACGAGATAGTTTCAAAATCCGGGAGTTCTAGGGGTGCATGTGTTGGCGAGTAGAACCCTGTGAATACGAAAAGTGAAGAAAGGATCAATGATATAAGCAATATAGATCTAATTCTAACCTTAATCATCTTAATCGTAACTGGTATGATAGCCATCATTGCTAGAAAGTAGCCGACAGGGATCCAGTATTGTCCGGCTTCGCTGAGAGCGTAGGATAGATATGCTGCTCCAATAATTAACACGCCCGTAAACCCAGCTACTTCAGCAAATCCTTTATCCGGCCCCAGAAATCTACGCTTAAATAAGAATACTATTACAAGTGCAGCAGACACACCTATTGGAAAAGCCCACGAATACCCAAACAACTCAAATCCAGGCTTATAGTATCTCGGCGTATAAGACCATCCAACAGTTGAACCCGTAGCTTCCGAGCCTGTTTCGACGAAGTATTCTGTAATACTGTTTATAAATTTCTCTCCAAGCCTAGCAATTATAACTGCAATACTAGTCCAACCCCAGTAGATCAACGTTATACTAAGCAATATGAGTAATGGATGGCGAATACTTGCCCAATCTACACTACTAATAACTCCTCTAGCATTTAGTATCTTATACATCAATATCAGCGGTGTAAACAACAATAGTATAATCGTCGACGGGGATCCATGAGCGAAAACCATCGGAATACTAACAAGTGTCAGCAGCAACGTGGATTCCCGCCGTCCAATATTCTTAGCGTATAATACTGTAAGATATAGGAAGAGAAACGGGTAAGCTTCCGTAACAGCACGTCCCATCATAAAACTATTTCCCGGATTAGCCCAGAAAATAAACACGGGTACGTAATAACTCGCAATACCGTAACCGATTCTCTTAAACAAATTTATCAATGCAAGTATAAGTGCTAGATCTATTGTTAATAAGAGGGTTAAGCGAACCCATTCGGAAGGAGCTACTAAGTGAGCTAAGACGTCTTGATTTAAAACCCTTACGGGAACCAAATAATATAAACCACTAGTTGAAAGGCTTGCCTGATACTCAGCCAAACTACCAGTCTGATAAATAGAGTCACGGCTCCACGGATATCTAGGATAAAACCTGTTCCCAAAAGTCATGACCAAGGGCTCGGAAAAGGAAATAATAATACCTACTAAAACCAGTAACTGACGAGTCATATCATTGGCCAAATATCCTAACCGATCAAGAAGCGATACCTCTATGAAGAGAAGCATTACTATAATGAAGAAGGATAAATCCCTATAGCCGATAATAAGAGAATTAACTAGATCAGCTATGTACAGCGTGAAAGATATTATTAATAGGCAGTAGAGAAACCTTGAGATGGATGCTTTTGAACTATTCAGGATCCATCTACTATGACCAATATAAAGCATGATAAAATATAAAATGAAAACTATAATAGCGGAACCAATTAATACATCATTGAAACTAATAGTAAACC
>JALWZC010000099.1 GCA_027002875.1 Desulfurococcales archaeon | reverse complement strand
TTGAAAAACAATTCTTTTAAAGGATTATCTCTTTTTACCACTCCTAGAAGTAGAAGTCTTCTTAGTTTTCTTTTTACCACTCTTCCTTGAAGTCTTCTTCTCGACTTTAACTATCTTCATTGCTGTTTTCTTCTTAGTCTCAGAATATTTTATTAATTCATCAATGGGTTTCTTTCCAAGAGCTACATCGATCAATAGCCTAGTTTTATTAACAAATTCCAATAGTAAGTCTAGGCGGGCAGTTTTCGGAGGTTTTTCTTCAATAACTTCTAATTCTTCTTCATTCATCTAAATCACCATATCGTGTGAACATGTTTTATAGTATATCTATCTATGTATTTTTTAGCGAGTAGTATGGAGTTATGGGTAATCGAGCATTTTAGTTTTATTATTTAGGATGTATTCCTTTATCTTCTTTGTATAATCAATTAATTCCGCGAGATAAATTTCTTCTCTACTACTAATAATCCTTGCTACGAATTCATTTCTACTTAGACGAGGCAGTATCGTTCTTAAAGCATTTAGTTTCGATCGATCACTTAACCCTCCCAATAATTTTGAGACGTATTCTAGGTTTTTAGGTTCACTTGTGTTAAAAATTATCTTAACAGATGCGTTTTGATAAACAGCATCTGTTAGTGCAAGCGCTTGCTGCGTAATAACTATAAAGCCGAGTCCGTATTTTCTGCTTTCCATTAATAACCTAGATGCTAGGAGTCTTCCGCTGCCTCTTCTAAATATCTGGTGAGCTTCATCGATAACAATTAATTGTTTATTACTTCTACGTTCGCTATACATGGTATTTAGTAATTTATGAAGAAAAGTATCCATATATAGAACCCTAACATAATCACTTGAAAGCTTATTTAATTGTATAATTGTAGGCTTAGAAAGGACTTCACCCATACTTAACTGGTTTCCTGAGAAGACTCTTGTAGATAGTATTTTCAAATAAGGTATAACTCTTTTTATGAGTTCGTCGTCTTTAGCCATTACTACAGCTGTATCTAAAACATCTCTAAATGTTGGCGGTTTGTAATTCCAAGTACCCAGTTCTTCCGGAAAGATGCCTTTCTTCTTATATGTTTCTATAATGATTTCTTCTATAATCTGCCTCTGAAGAGGGCCGAGTTTAAATAATGATTGTATGGTGTAGGATAACTGGTGAGCTCTTTGTCCCGGATCACTACCTTTTAATTCTAGTGGGTTAAGAGATGTGTTTGATGCATCTATTATTAAAGTATTAGGCAATATTTCAACTATGTCGCCATATTCACCATGTGGATCGAGTACTATGAAGTTATATTTATAGTAAATATATGTTTGTAGAATAATATTTTTGGCTAGCCTCGATTTGCCCATACCGCTAGCACCAACTATTACGAAGTGATTATTAGGTAGTTCGTCGAGATCAACCCTTAGGATACCAGAGGCTTTTTCCAATACCATTGTATCCTGTCTTTCTTTATACCGATTTCAATGTAGGTTCCTGATGGATAACCATGTTTTAGAACCGCTTTCAATAATCCTAATCCTATACCTTTCCAGGCTTTTACTGAGTATTGTACTATAGTATGGGATAATCCACGTGCAATGATATATGTTAACGGAATTAAACCATAGACTCCTAGTCCACTACATAAACCTGCTAAGGTGATTAACTCTACTTCATGAAAGAGGAGAATCGGTATCATTGAGACTAGTACTAGTAGCGGTAATAAGGTAATTTGGATTTCTGATCTAAAAAATATATTATTAGAAAGACCAATATAGCCAGCTATAAATAATGTTAAGGATAATGATGCAAAGTATATAGCAAAATTATGGAATAGGACTTTAATATCTGGTTTTAAATCGAGTTCTCTAATTGTTAGCGAGAGCATCGAGTCGTATTTTTGGTATTTTTTAACAACTATTATAGATACTATGAGTGATACGAAATAATAGCTGATTACTAAGCCTCCTAGAATACTGGTTAGTATGATTGAATTAATTATTCCGAGGACATAAGACTCAGTCAGGATTATACCCGTGGTAATTAAGACAATATAGGTGGTTATTAATGGTATTAAAATATTTACTTCCGGAATTAATGTTACTGGGTTATACGATGCACGAAGGATGCTAATAGTATATGTAATCACGATATTTATCAAAATTAGCATAATCGCCCTAATATGCGGATTCAATATTTTATACCTTGAAGCGCTCGGTTTTCCCGATTACCATACGGGATTACCTTATATTAAGGCGGTTTTAAAATTGGTTTCCGTTGGGAGGCCGATAATGTATAGTATAATTAATGTTTATGGGGTGTTTCGTTTTGGGCAACGTTATTTCGTCTTGTTTGAATAAAATAGGTTATGAGAAAGTAAATTATATACAGAAGGAAGCATTCAAAGTTATAGTTAAACATGGGAAGTCGGCGATTATTATTGCACCTACAGGTATGGGTAAGACCGAAGCAGCAGTTTTTCCAGTAATGTATGAGATATTAAAGAATAGATACAAACCGATATCAGCACTCTACATTTCACCGTTAAGAGCTTTAAACAGGGATTTAGAAAAAAGGCTTAGGAAAATCGCAAACTGTTTTAGAATAAGAGTAGCATTGAGACATGGCGACACTTCCAGTAGTGAGCGAAAGAGGATAAATGAAGAGCCACCACACCTATTAATTACGACGCCGGAGACTCTTAGCTATTTATTAATTAATGAAAAATTGCGGAAAAAACTGGTTAATCTCAGATATGTAGTAATCGATGAATTTAGGGAACTTGTTGAAAGTAAACGTGGACTCTTATTATTTACAATGCTTCACTTTCTTGAGGAATATGTAGGGCGTAGGATCGTTAAGATCGCATTAACGGCAACGCTAAGCAATGTAGGAGGTGCTTCGAAGTTATTAAATGATCCATTGGGAGTCGAAATTATTAAGGATACTAGCAGTAAGGAAAAAAGGATCGGCGTGGTACTTCCTGAATGTAAGGATCCAGCATGTAGAGAGCTCCTCGAGGATGGGCTAGATCCCGAGCAAGCGGCCCGTTTGCTTTATATAATTGAGAAGATTAGAGCTGAGAAAAATGTTCTTATATTTACTAATACCCGATCCCTCGCTGAAAAACTTGGTGTTTTGCTAAATGAAATTGTTGATAAGCTCGGTTTAAGGCTTAGGGTAGCAGTTCATCATGGGAGTTTATCGAAGAAACACCGCGTAGAGGTTGAGGAAGGATTTCGAAAAGGAGAGATTAACGGTTTAATCGCTACGTCGAGCATGGAGCTGGGGATAGATATTGGAAGGATCAACTATGTAATCCAATACCTTTCCCCTCGTCAAGCTGTTAGGTTGGAACAGAGAGTGGGTCGAAGCGGCCATAAGCTTGGCGGAGTTTCTAAAGGTAGTATAATTGTTAATACAAATCCCCTTCAAATACTGGAATCAATAATCCTAGCCCACAGAGCCCTAAACGGAGACTTGGAAAAAGAAATCATTATGAAAAAACCATTCGATGTACTCGCCTATTCTCTAGCAATATATGCATTAATGAAAGGAGAAGTAAATATAGATGAAATCTATGGAATTCTTAAGAAGCACGAGTTATACAAAGATTTGTCAATTGATGAATTAGAATCTGTTATACAATACCTATGCTATACAAGACTGGTAAAATGTAGGAATAAAAATATCTATCCCTCCCGTAAAACAAGGCTCTACATATACTTTCACACAATGATCCCAGATACCCGAGACGTAGTAGTTATAGATGTCAAAACCCATAAAAAGATAGGATCTTTAACAGAGGAATATGTCGTATTAAACATAAACCCAAACGATACCCTCGTCCTAGCCGGTAAGCCGTGGAGAGTTGTCGAATACAATGAAGTAGAAGCTAAATTATACGTAGAACCACTGGAACCCGGCCAAGAACTCATAGTAATACCACATTGGGAGGGTGAAAACATACCAGTAGAATATGATACAGCCCAAAAAGCAATTGACTTGATAGATGAAGGAATAAACGATACTAATATTGGAAAACTTAGAATCAATGATAGCACAATTAGAAAACTTAATGAATACAGGGAATTACTCCGAAAAATAAGAAAGGACTTAATCCGAGTAATCTACGATAAGAAACACAGGATCATATATTTAACAACACCTTACGGATCTAGAATGAATAAGTTCCTAAGAGACTTCTTGAAATACATATTAACAACAAGATATCCGGGATACAAACTATACGTATATTCGACTCCATATTCAATAATAATTCTCGAAGAAAACAAGCTACTTGATCGTCAGTCGGCCTATTTTGTAAGGCATGTGTTAGAAAAACTTCCGGGTTACATCAATAATACGAATATAAAAATCATAGCCAAAGCATCTGGAACACTACAATGGAGAATATACCAAGTAGCACAGAGATTTGGAGCAATAAACATTAAGGATAGAACAAGGATTACTAAAAGTCTCCTCGAGAGTTACGTAGATACAATAATAGGGGTAGAAGCTTTAAGAGAAGTAAAGGTAAAGGATTATGATCTACAACATGTATTTGAAATAGCAGGTAAAATAGCCAATGGAGCAATCAAAGTAATTGATGAAGTTGAAACAAACGGGGAATTACTCAAAATACTTATCGGGTATACCGAGAAACAGCTACCCCCATCCTATCAAGCAATTGATGAGGAGAAGTACATTGAAAGGATTAAGAATAGGAAGATAACATTAATATGTATAAAGTGTGGGTACAAGGTGACGAGAACAGTTAGAGAAATACTAGAATATAAGGATTACCGATGCCCCCGATGCGGCTCAAGATCACTAGCGCCCGTTAAGGGTAGTGGTGAAAAAGAATACCAGGTGATCAAGAAATACATTAGTGGTAGAAAGCTAAGTAATGATGAAAAGAAAATATTAAATGATCTACGTAGAAGAGCTCTCCTACTATTAAACTTCGGATCAATAATCCCACTACTCTTCGCGGCGACAGGTGTTGGAACTAGTGAAGCTATAAGGATACTCAACGAGCTTAGGAGGGGTTCAAGCCTCGTGGAGGAACTGTATAAAAGTGAGCTTAGATACGTCAAGATCAAGAAGTTTCTAAAATAATTCTAGTCACCCTCATCCGGTATAACACCAGCCATTCTAAAAGACTCGAGTACTTCTACTCCATGCCTACGGCTAGGCCTCTTCCAAATCCCCGGATCACCGGTGATCAATGGTAGAACTACTTTTTCAACTAAAACCTCGGAGATAGGGCATACTTCTAGGCAAATGCGGCAACCAGGGCATGGTATATTTGGTAGCGGTCCATAACGAGTAAGCCTTACTAGATTGTAGGGACACCATAATACACAGCTCCCGCAGCGGGCACATCCATACATCCTATATATTATTTTTAGAACATCTGCTAAATCCTCCAAGTTCTCGGCTGTTTTCATAGTTGATCTTAGTATTTTTCCTTCAATTTCTATCCTTGTATCCCTTGTTTCGATTACAATAATATTGTTCTCCCGGTAGATTGACTTCTTAAGCATGCGGATATTATTGTAGAATTCAAGTTGGGCTTCCCCAGTAATTATTTCGCGGTTAAAGACTGTACTAATATAGCCGTTTTCTTTCTCAACCTTTAAGGGTGCTAGGTTTATAGTACTGTTTAACAGTCGGTACACGTATTCTTTCCTCCAATCAATAGTGTAGCCGGGTATGTGGTGTGCAAGTCTTTGCTTTGCTACTGCTGGAGTTAGCCATCTCCATAACCCATACTTTATCCATTCATATGGCTGCTCGAGCCTCTTCCTCCACCACTCTAATACCCTAATCCACTTCTCCCAATGTTCCGGGTAATTCCTCTCAACCTCCTTAAATTCTGCTAAAGTACTTGATGGGCAAACATAGCATCCCAGCCTTTCAAACCCCTGATCATATAGTTTATTATAGGGTAGTTTTTCCCTGTAAATGTAAAGCCACTCGAGGAGCTGGTTCCAATCCTGTATAGGTGAAACGCTTAATAAGTGAGGTACCCATCGGTTACGCCAAATACTGGGACTACGGGCTCGATCAATTGATTCGAAAGCTCTTTGACCAACAATGTTCAAGGCTCCATTAGGCCAGACTCTCCGGGTAGTCCTAGCTATTGGTACGAGTTTTGTAACTTTACAACACCAACGGTAATCTTTCCCAGGTGGTCCGAATATCCAGACGGCCTTCCAGAAGATATCGCCTGCAGATGCCTTGACTAGTTTCAAACCATACTTCCCGGCTACATATTCTACGTTTTTAATAGTCTCCGGCAGCTCAATCCCTGTATCGTTAAATAAAACATCGGTTTCCCCGAGGGCTTTAATCGTTAAGTGTAGTGCTGTAAGGCTATCCTTTCCGCCGGAATAGGATATTACGGGCTTCATAGGGTGATGCTGATAGACTTTACGTAGAAACCGGATGGCTTTATTTTCATAGAATTCTATACCGTAACTATTATGTTTTAATACGCTCCAGAGATCACTCCTTTTATTACTAGTTTCAACCGGTAAGCGGCGCTCCTTATAGAACTTGACAACTATGAATTCATTATCATTTATTCTTTCAGCTAGTCCTATAACTCCCCTAATCCCTTTAACCAGTACCTGCCTGCTACTAGTTGATATGCTGTATTTAAGTCTCATTTTAGGATAGATCTTTCCATGAACATATACCGAGTCCACTAGTCCAAGCTGATCGGCTAGGTAGGCTCCGGCATAGGTTAAGCGGAACCTCCAGCGTTCTCGGAATGGATCGTAGTATAGCTGTCCTAAAACATTTCCGGAAGAAACGATTTCCCACATCTGGTCCCAGTGGGGCACTTTATTAAACAACAGGAATTTGCCTTGGAAGAATTCATTAAATACTCTATCGGAGCCGTACTCGTATATTATAGCATTGTACAGCTTCTCCAAATCCCTCGAGAAAGCAGGCCTTGCATCTCCTGGTTCGGTTAGTTTTAAAACATAAAGTAGATCCTCTTCACCCGGCTTCGGCTTAATGATTGGTATATCATAATCTGGGTCCCAGTATATTTTCGTTGTTTTAGGCCATATTTTCCGCATTAACCACACCATTTGTATTAAATATTATACACTTTTTAACCCAACTAACAAATAATACGCTAATACTAACATATACCCAGTTGATTAAACGCCCTATAATACTTAAATAAACCACTACTTAGACAATTGTCTAGCAGAAAACCCACTATTTCTACGGTAAAACTGATCCATTAGTAGACAAGTGGAGAAATCCTTAAATACTAACGATGAGGAATAAAATTAAACGAACACTAACCGGTTGGGTGTACACCTATGAATCGTATATATGCATATCTCCTATTAGTATTAATGATTCTACCATTCGCCGTAATTCCAACGCCTGGAGTAGCTCAAAGAGTATCCGTAGGCGTAACAGTTAAAGCAGGAACCTACAACTTCACAGATATATCACCGACTAATAAAACAGTACTAATCACCGACAACGGAGTATTAAGGATTATCATCAATAGAACGGAGGCTTCAGAACTAGGAGACTCTGTAAGGCTAGCATTCCTACTTGACGATGATGTTTATGATCCTAATGCTGGAGGATTCTTCCTCAACGTATCAAACATCGGAATCTATGGTCCAAGTGATCCAACCCAGAGCCCCTATGGAGGAGTAGTAGATTTAACAAAGGAGGGACCACTTTACCTAGGAACACCTAGTGGTCCAATACTTGCTGGTAATGTTACATTATTCGATGGAGGGAAAGTCGTTGTTATCAAGGTATTATTGAAGAATATATCGCTGGATAATATAGCGTATATAACCAATGTCTACACGGAAGAATACAGGTATGAAAACCTATATACTACTGCGAGTCAGCAGAAACTATTAAGGGCTAAAGTATATGATGCATCATCATGGGACGCAGTTATATCAAATAACAAGTTCAAGGTACTCTACGTGCCAGTTACGTGTAACGATGTAATAATCAACATCTTCACGCCAAACGTAGCTTATTCCGATACTGTAAACATACAGGTATCATTCCAGAGGTTCTTCGAGAAAGTCTATGAGGTCTCCGGTATATCACTTGATGTAAGAACGGATAACTACACTGAGATAAAGATGTATAATAGATTTGATACGGGAGAAATGTATACATTAGCCGAATACGTAAATGGCGTATTAACAAACATGACACAGCCAGCCTTCGTACAGTCAAGCATAGTTATTACTGCTAATAATTCAGCAGTAAACTTCTCAGGCGAAATCGATGACTACGCGCCTAGTACTGTAGCACCGGACTTAGACGAGATAACGGCACTATACTTTATAGGGGCAGAGTTCCACCACGAGATCGTTAATGAGACTGCTAACCTCTCATTCACAATATCATGTACATCCCTAAACTCTGCAACATCAACCCCTAGAACACTAAGGCTATGGGCTACAATGAACATAAACGAAATAACCGATGTTTTCGGCGACCCAACAGTATTGAATCCATACGATAAACTAAACTTTACGACCCACAACGTCCCAGCAACATACAATAGATCAGATGTATCAAACCTAACAATATTTAATGATAGGTTAATTGTTAGGATACCAGCATCATCGTTTAACTCGTTATCATATAATATTAACGGTACGATAAACGGCACAGTAACTCTCCCAGATGCACCCTACGGTGGAGAGGCGTTCTACGTAGAGCTTGTAATGAATGATGGGAAATATGTGCCCAATTCTATGATACATGTATTCCCATACTTTGAAACATTCATCGTAACCAATAATACGGCCTTCCAGCCATGTCTATCCAACACTACGAAGTATAAGGGATTATTTGTTGAAGAAGACTATGCAGCACCAGGTGATTATCTACTAGTGAAGGGATGGGGATTCAATACTACCAACTCGACGTACTTCGTTAATAATTTCGAAGCCTATCTTGATACAACTGAGTTATGGAGGGCAGCACTATCTTTTAGCAACGTTACCGGAAAGGTAACAGCAGTATTCAGGATAATGAATACTACAGCATATCCGTTAGATCCGGGAGCGTACGTGTTAACGGTAGGCTCCTCGGTTACTGACAGCTACTCGAAGCCGTTCACGGTTGTACGCAATGAAAGTGTAGCGAAGATCTGGTTCAACCCGGAGATTAAGTGGAATGGTACATCATTCATGATACTACACGATAAAGTTGGGGGAGTATATGGTAATTTCACAGTAGAATATCCATTAATCAATAACACGTTCCAGACGGTAGAATACGAGCTACACCATACAATAGAGATAATCGGGCAGACAAGTGACTGGGTAAACTTAACGTTCTATAGTCTAACGTGGAACATGGAGTTCTCATTCATAAATATAAGCCTAGTAAACGGCTATGCTAAGACGTCACTCTACGACAGGGAGATAACCTTCTTACCCTACGGAAACTACACCCTACAAGCTAGAATAGGAAGTATTGCTACACCTCTAAGAAGTGTCGAGAACCGCACGGTATTCAACGTATTAATGGGTGTAAACGCTGATGCTTCACAGTGTAGGAATGGAACGCTAGTAGTAGAAGTAGTTGGCGCAGCACCTAATGCAACAATGACGTTAAACTTCACCTACACGGTAACCGAGACGGTTAATAGTATATCACCCGGAATATCACCGATATGGGCCGGAGTATTAACAGTCAACGTTACAACGAATAGGTACGGCGTAGGAACAACCAGTATACCATTAACACTAGTCTACTCAGACGAGTACGTTGAAAATGCTACACTGGACACACTGATCAGGCTGGGTATAAGGCTTAGCGAGATCGAGAACGTTGGAAATACATCGCTAGTATTCCTATATGAAGCCTCACTAGACACTATAGCAGATAACTTGTCCACAGGGATAATGTATGAGCTAGGGCCGAGCGATACGAGCTTTAGCTTCGAAACATATGTGCTAGCACTATACAACTTCACACTAACAATCAATACTTCAACCATACTATCACCAGTACAATTCGTGATAAATGTGCCGGATGTTGTACTCCCAGGCGATAATATCACTGTACAAATATTCCCACACCACACACCAGTATGGGACTTAGTAGTTGTTGGAAACTCGTTATTCGATGTATCTGAAGGCGATAAGTCAAAGGTCGTATGGTATCTTGACGTACGCTTAGTAGACCCAGTGACGAATTCAATAGTTAGCAGGGTGAGAGGATACTATGCTGGAAAGATAATATTTGACGACGTAGACGGCGACGACCTTTACGAGTTCTGGTTTGTAGCAAACCTGAGAGCACCATTCATACTTGGAACAGATAAGTCCTACCGCGTAGACACTGTACTAAGCTTTGCAGTAGCTACATCAAATACAACCCATATCAACATGAGTATATCTACAAGTGATGGTGGATGTCATAACAATGTAACGGTTAATGGAACAATATACTTCACTGGCTACGGTACAAACCTATTAATCGGTAGCGATAAGCAGACAGTCGAAGTACTAGGAGTACTAGAAGGCAAGCTCGATTGGATCAAGAACGGTATCGTCGAGATAAACGCTACAGTAAACGAAATCAACACTTATCTCAAAGTAAACGTTACAGAACTATTAAACGCGATAAACAATACAGTAGTACAAGTCAAGAACGATACGGCAATATTAATAATTGGACAGGCGGAGATCAAGTCAGACCTAGCAACACTACTAAACCTAACAACACAAGTAAACGATACTGTTACAATGATACTAGCATGCTGCGGAAACATAAACTCAAAGCTAGACAGGATAGAGTCAACACTAAACGAAACCTACGAATACGTATTATGGATCAACGGCAACGTATCAACAATACTAGAAACACTCAACAACGTCGTAATACCCAAGTTCACCGAGCTATACAACAATATAACCGTTGAAATTAACGCTTCAAGAGATGCTGTAATCTATGAGATTAGGGAAGTTAATGATACACTAGTAAACTATGCACTACTAGTAGATAGCCACGTTGTCAACGTGTCAAACATCCTCGTATCACAGATCATACCAATGATGAACTGGTACTATGGTAACCTAACAATGAAGATCGAAGACGTAAACGCTACTATAATAGGCGAGCTCTACGAGGTAAATGAATCCCTAACACTAAAGATAAACGCCGCTTTCACAGCACTAAACGATACGCTAACAACAGTACTAGACAAATTAGAAGAATACTACATGGAGCTAGAAGACAAGATCAATGGAGCCTATAACAACTTAACGATGAAGATAGATGAATCAACAATGTACATAGTAGACAACATAACAGCAGCTAATAGGAGCATAATACTATTCGTAAATGGATCAACTAATAGGCTATGCAACCGCTTATCAATGATCCAGAACCTAATCGAGACGAGATTTAATGATACATTCAACCTAATAAGAAATGTGAATGCTTCACTATCAATGCAGATCAGCGATGCAAAGATCGAGTTATTAACGAAGCTAAACAATGTAAACTCAACACTAACAACAACCATAATCACACAGGCTAACATGACTAGAGAACTAGTAGCATCACTAATATCAAACCTCAACACAACAATACTGAGCAGACTAGACGATATGGAGGGAACACTGATACTATACATGACTGCCTATGAACAGAGACTAGAAGGATTAATCGAGGAGAAGGCTGACGACATAGTATACAACTTATCAGTACTAATCGATTCCGATTATAATGCATTAAAGGATCTAATTAATGTAAAAGCAGACATGTTAAGCTTCGAGATAAACAATGCTACAACTGTAATACTAGCAACAATCGGAGATGTAAACCTAACAATATACAATGAACTCAAAGAAGTCGAAGCAGATATTAGCTCATCAACAGCAGAGATAAAGACAGCTATAGGTAGCGTAAACGTTACAATGAAGAAATTCTACGAAGCACTCGAAGACCTAATTAAGAACAAGGCTACAACACTAAACGCAAGTCTTTCGCAGCTGATACTAAGAGTTAACGATACATTAACATTAACAATCAACGGAAAAGCAGGCGATATTGAATCACTAATCAATACGTTATCCAACGACCTATCAAAAGATGTTGCAAAACTACTAGGAGAAATCGATACAGTAGGCAAATCAGTAAATGATACATTAAAGGCTCAGATCAATAGTGCACTAAACTCAATAATCGGAAAGATCGATGACCAGACTAACACGCTACAAAACGCATTATCATCATCCACTAAGACGTTATCAGACAAGATCGATGCTCTAAGCAAGACTGTAAAAGACACATCAGACAAGATCAACGGCAACATATCAATATTCGGGTCAGCAACACTACTATTAGTAGTAATCATTATAGGACTAGTAGGATACAGCCTAATAAGCCAGAGAAGAGTAGGCTAACATTAAGAATAAAACCACATAAATATAAACACTTTTTTCTTTCAAATACTTATTCCTCTCCTATTATAAAGATACACTCATAGCTGAAACTATTCTTCATCTATTGTTTAAATCGAAAAATATCTTAGATAAATACTTTAAATTACTGGTGGTGTAGTATTGAAGTCTTTAAGTAATTATCTATCGGCAACTATTCTACTAATGGTTTCAATAGGTATGGTAACCTTATTCATAGACACTATAAACCACGTAAACGCTAGGTTATTAAAATCCCAACTAATAATTAATAGGC
>JALWZC010000098.1 GCA_027002875.1 Desulfurococcales archaeon | reverse complement strand
AGATTACCATGTATACTCCCATCATAAGATATTATACTACTAAGAAATGCATATGTTTCATCGGGTGTCCTAGGTATTAATTCTTGCCCTCTTAATTTTGATGACAATTCGTTTATCAGTTCCTGTATGTATTTGTAATCGATTTTGACAGGATTCTCTGAGTGTATGTTTCGGTCTTTAGCGAGGTCTGTAGCTGTTTTGTATATTTTTCTAGAGATGTCAATCGATGTTATAAGTGCGTTGACAAATTCTTTGCTTATGATCGTTGCAATATCTCTCTTGTGCTCAAAAATTAATGGAACTCGTGGTTTACCCCTTACTAATCTAATATAATCAGTATGAAGCAACGTTATTTTGATATGCCTTAAGTATGCACCGGCGCTGTAACTATCCGTTGTCCCAAATTCGATCACATATCCTTTTAACCACCGTCTTGTTTTAGCATCTGTAAAACATAATCCTATATTCTTCCATATCAGACGAGAAACATTATATGTGATCTTAGATTTATTGTGCCTGTCATCCGGATTGACTATTATCATTGCTCTTCCTATAGAAGCCTTTATTCTATTCATCGCATTTGACACTGAACTAGCATTTTGCGTGTCTAGATTTTTCAATCCTTTCTTATACGCTTTTGCTATTTCATCCAAGTTGATTCCAAAGCTATGGGAAAGTTTCTCTGCAAACTTTGTATAGGATTTTATCAATGCTTCAGATAAACTCACTAGAATCTCAATCTTACCAGGCACAACGATAATGTAGTCAACATCATGCTTTTTACAAATTTGATCATCGGACGAGGAGCTACGAACTATATTTACTTTTTTATTATCCATCGTATCGACTAGTTCCTTATAAAAAATATTCCAAAATGGCCCTCCAACGTCCTTTTTCTTTTGATCTTTACAAAGTTCTATGATAAGCTGGCTACTCATTGTTCATCTATTTAAATAGTAACTTAACTTAAAAACTGGAAAGGGGGGTAGACGGAGGACCCCCATCTGCCCCGCATCCTTGGCCGCTAGACGACCCGGCTATGTTGCTCTAGTGTAATTTATGGATTAGTAGGGGTTTTTATTTATTATTGGTCGAGATTAGCTTTATTAATGGTCTTGTTATTGTGGTATAACAGTAGTTATTGTCTGGAGTAGTTGGGCCCGTAGCTCAGCTTGGTAGAGCGGCGGGCTTTTAACCCGTAGGTCCCGGGTTCGAATCCCGGCGGGCCCGCCTATAATTTTTCCTTTAGAGTAAGCCCTCGGAATACATTGTCCTAGAAAGGCTGCTTGCTATTACATGGGCTAGTCTTAGGGGTTCTGGTATTGGACTATAGATCATTAATTCTTTTAATAATTTAACATCGATAATTCCCTGGGGATACATGTATACCTGTATCTTTTTCCAAGGTGTTTCTAAGTATACCATTTTACTATATGTCTCCTCTATGATCCTGTAACGCTCTTTATAGTCTGGGAAGTGTTTTTGGAGGGCTTTCCTTATTCTTTCAAGGTTTAATGGGTACTGCTGTATTATGGTTATCGGTACGTGTGTTTCACTATAGATTATGTTTGGTTCTACTACGTCGAATCCTGCATAGGTTATACCGTCAAGCAGTACTAGTTCTGGCTTAGTGCTTCGGAGAAACTCTATGATTGTTGGTGTTGTTTGTCTTGAGTCTATGGGTATTTTCTTAACGAATATTTTTTGAATAATGTACTTCTCCCTAGTTAAAACACCAACGAGTAGCGTTTTACCCCTGCCGGATTTATAGCTTGGAGGGAAATATCCATCGTCTACTCCGAGGACGAGGTTGGGGCTAGATCGATACTGCACTATCTAATACCTCGATCATTTCTACAGGAATTTTAACTATCTTTGTTTTACCGTATCTCCCCCTACTCACTACAACCGCATTTATTAACCCGATCATGTCTAGTTCGGTTAGTATCTCGCTGATCCTTCTCTGAGTTAAGGGTTCATAGCCGTAGTTTTCCGCTGTTTTAACATACCATGAGTACACTTCACCAGTTGTTCCAGACCCCTTCTTTTTCACTAGGTCAATTACAGCTCTCAATACTAGTTTCGCGTGGAGGGGTAAGGTTGTTACAGCCTGGTATATCCTCCCAAGCTCTAACTCGATAGATGCTTTCTTCACATGTTCTACTGTGATCCTAGAAGCACCCTCCCGCTCAGCTATTTCACCAGCGATTCTTAATAAGTCAAGTGCTCTCCTTGCATCGCCGTGTTCCCTTGCCGCCAAGCCTGCACAGTAAGCTATAACGTCGTCGCTGATCACTCCTTCTACGAAGGCTTTTTCCGCCCTCTGCTTTAAAATGTCTCGCAGCTGCTCGGCATTATAAGGCGGAAATACTATTTCTTCTTCTCCAAGGCTACTCTTAACTCTTGGATCGAGGTTTTCCACGAAGTTTATGTCATTAGTGATCCCTATAATCGCTACGCGTGCTTTCTCGAGGTCTTCGTTTATCCTTACAAGCTTGTATAGGAGATCATCCCCTTCTTTCCTAACATAGTAGTCGATCTCGTCTAGGACAACTACATGCAAACCGCCCCATTTATCTAGGGCTTGTATATATCTCCGGTAAACTTCTGAAATCGCTATTCCTGTTGGAGGTATTCTCAGCCCAGTAGTTCTAGCTATTGATGCTAGGACTCTATAAGTTGTATCAGTCTTCCTAGTATTAACATAGGCGTATAGAAATTTCGCGTTAAGCATTGATGCTTTCTCGGCTATTTTCTTAGTAACGTATTTAGCTACCGCTGTCTTACCAGTACCAGTTAAACCATAGATTAACACGTTACTAGGCCTTTCACCCCTTAGAGCAACAACTATTATCTCGGCGAGCTTCCTGATCTCATTCTCCCGGTGAGGTAATGTTTCCGGTATATAGTCGGGATGTAGTATTTCCTTAGACTTAAATATACGGCTCCGCCTCTTTAACCTGGACTGTATTATTTCATCAATTATATCCTCAACCATAACTATCACCTAGAAAACTTATAGGAACATCCACTACTTCCACTGGAAAAATAGCATAATGATAGAGATAAAATACTAAGCGCTCATCAAGCCCTCATAAAAAACATTATTCATCCATAGGCATAAATTGTAAAGCTTATTAGTCCAAATAAAATATGATAGACTGGAGCCAGAAACGCAGTGTGGGCCGGTAGCTCAGCCTGGAAGAGCGCTCGGTTGGCATCCGAGAGGTCCCGGGTTCAAATCCCGGCCGGTCCATTAACTTCTTCATAATCTTATGTCATTCTTGTAGCGATAGGTTTAAGAGCCTCTACAAGGATTGTGGTTTTAGACATATATCATGGTTTTAGTGGTTGGTAGTTGGTATTATGTATGGGGTTGAGAACTAGCATGCCTCAAAAAACCCATCATATAAATATTTTAGAACACGAACTCGTCCCCAAGCATGAAAAACTTACTCCTCAAGAAGCCGTACAGCTTTTAAAACAACTCGGGATAAAGCCTGCGCAACTCCCATGGATAACTATTGACGACCCCGTTGTTAAAGCCCTCAAAGCTAAACCAGGGGATATTATCAGGATTATCCGTAAAAGCCCCACGGCCGGGGAATCGATTGCGTATAGGTATGTAGTAGTAGACACGCTCCAGCCTAAGAAGAGGGGTGTTTAATCCTATTGACGCGGAAATCAATAACTATTTCACACGGCGAATTCCCATCCGTTGATGATCGATGGCTGATAATGAAGAAGTTCTTCGAGGAAAAAGGACTAGTCCGACAACACTTAGACAGTTATAACAGGTTCGTAAATGAATTATTAAATGAGATACTAGAGGAGAATAGAGAGATACCGATAGCAAACATTGGAAAAGCAGAACTCGAGAAATTTGAGGATGGAAGATACTTTAAAGCCGGAAAACCGGTTGTCCGGGTTATTGAAGGATATGATAAAGAAATTACACCTATGGAGAGTAGGCTTAGAAACCTTACATATGCTGCACCAATTGAGATCAAGATTTCAATAAAAGATCCGTATGGTAACATTATCCAGCAGCCAACAGTAATCAAATTAATGGATCTTCCAGTAATGCTCAAATCCGATCTAGACCCCCTCAGCAGGATGACTACTAGAGAACTAGTTGAGATAGGGGAAGATCCAAAAGATCCCGGTGGATATTTTATAATAAATGGTAGTGAAAAAGTATTAATCGCGCAAGAAGACCTTGCAAGCAATAATATATTAGTTGATAAAGCTAGCGAAGGGTCCTCAGCTACTCATTTAGCAAAGGTTATCAGTGTCGCTAAGGGACGTAGGAGTCAATTGTTAATTGAGAGGAGAAAGGATGGAATAATATACGCGAACTTCCACGGCCATAGAATACCCGTCGCGATCCTAATGGCCGCGCTCGGATTGACTACGCCGTTAGAAATCTCCTACGCAGTAAGCTTTGATCCACTAATTCAAAACTACCTCCTACCAACAATAACCTATGTACAACCAATCTTCGCCTTCGAACCAATACCTGAAGACGCAACTCCCGAAGAAAAAAGGAGGATTGAAAGGAGGATTAGAGAGCAGACAAGGCTGAACGCTTTAGACTATATTGGCTCCAGGATAGCTATTGGAAGGCCTAGAGACGAACGTATAAGGAGGGCTGAGAGAGCACTCGACGAATACCTACTACCACATATAGGAACAGATCCTAAGCCTGAAACCCGGTTAAAGAAAGCATTCTTCATAGGGCAGATGGTTAATAAACTCCTAGAACTAGTTGTTGGGAGAAGGACTCCCGACGATAAAGATCATTATAGGAATAAGAGGCTTAAGCTAGCCGGAGACCTCCTAGCACAGCTTATCAGGCATTACTTCGTAAATTATTTTAAGAAGGAGATCAAGACGGCTATTGAGCGTAACTATGCAAAGTATAGAAGGCCTGATCTGAGAATAGTGATCAAGCCCGGAATGCTCACTGATAGAATACTACACGCAATGGCTACTGGTAACTGGCCCGGTGGAAAAACCGGTGTAAGCCAGTTACTCGATAGAACTAACTTAATGAGTTCTTATAGTCACCTTAGGAGAGTGGTCTCACCACTAGCTAGAAACCAGCCGCACTTCGAAGCCCGCGAACTACACCCGACACAATGGGGTAGGATGTGTCCCTTCGAGACACCTGAGGGTGCAAACATAGGTCTAGTGAAGAATTTAGCATTAATGGCTTATGTAAGTGTCGGTGTTTCGGAGAAAGAAGTTGAACCAATGCTTTACCGGCTCGGCGTTAAATCTTTGAAGAAAATAATTGAGGATATAAAGAAGAAACAATTGGCTGGAGAAGAAGTACCTGAAGAAATACTTTCATGGAGCAGAGTCTACTTAAACGGTAGACTAATAGGCTATCACCCCAACGGCGAAAAACTCGCTCGTGATATTAGGAGGCTTAGAAGACAGGGAAGAATTAGTAAAGAAGTTAATGTAGCATATATCCGGGATGAATACATCAATGAAGTCTACGTAAACACTGATGCAGGAAGAATTAGGAGGCCATTACTAATCGTTGAGAACGGTAAGTTGAAACTGAGGCCGGAACACATTAAGAAACTGAGAAGTGGTGAGTGGGGCTTCGAGGACCTAGTAGACCACGGTATTATTGAGTATCTCGACGCCGACGAGGAAGAGAATGCATATATAGCCTTGGACCCAGCGCAGATAACGCCGGAGCACACTCATCTAGAAATATGGCCCCCTGCAATAATGGGTATAACCGCATCGCTGATCCCATATGCTGAACACAACCAGTCTCCACGTAACACCTATGAAGCCGCTATGGCTAAGCAGAGCCTAGGACTATACTCCGCTAACTTCCAGCGTAGAATGGATACCCGCGGACACCTACTACACTATCCTCAGAAACCACTAGTACAAACAAGGGCTATGGAGGTTATAGGATATAATGAAAGACCAGCTGGGCAGAACATGGTTGTAGCCGTAATGAGCTTCACTGGATACAATATCGAGGACGCATTAATAATGAATAAGAGCAGCGTCGACCGCGGACTGGCTAGGAGTACTTTCTTCCGCCTATACTCGACTACAGAGTACCGGTACCCAGGTGGGCAGGAGGATAAGATAACTATTCCGCAGAGCAATGTTAGAGGATACCGCGGACCCAAAGCTTATGAGAAACTGGACGACGACGGCATCGTGTCTCCAGAGACGCAGGTTAAGGGCGGAGACGTACTTATAGGGAAGATAAGCCCGCCGAGATTCATGGTTGTAGAAGAATACACTGTTGGAGGAGGATTCCAGCGGCAGGATGCCAGCGTTGTAACGAGACATGGTGAAAAAGGCGTTGTAGACACGGTAATGATAACAACTGATAGTGAAGGAAATAAGCTTGTTAAAGTAAGGGTTAGGGACTTAAGGATTCCGGAGCTTGGAGATAAGTTTGCTTCAAGGCATGGACAGAAGGGTGTGTTGGGACTACTTGTTAGACAAGAAGATATGCCTTTCACTGAAGAAGGAATAGTCCCAGACCTAATAATTAACCCGCACGCCTTCCCATCAAGAATGACTGTTGGACAACTCATTGAAAGCATCGCGGGTAAAGTAGCAGCACTCGAGGGCAGGATGATCGATGCAACGCCCTTCTACAAGGAGCCCGTGGAAAACCTACTAGTTACGTTGAAGAAACATGGATATCCTATGAGCGGCTTAGAAGCCATGTATGATGGTAGGACAGGTGAACTATTACAGTCACCAATATTCATAGGTATAGTCTACTATCAGAAGCTACACCACATGGTTGCAGACAAGATACACGCCCGTGCACGGGGCCCCGTACAGATACTAACAAGACAACCAACCGAGGGAAGAGCGAAGGAAGGCGGGTTAAGGTTTGGTGAAATGGAGAGGGACTGTTTAGTAGGGCATGGAGCTTCACTACTGCTTAAAGAACAAATGCTGGATAAAAGCGATAAAGTTACAATATACGTGTGTGAATTATGCGGACACATCGGATATTATGATAAGATTAGGAGGAAATACGTCTGCCCAATACATAAAGATAAAGGTAAGCTGAAAGCTGTAGAAGTATCATATGCTTTCAAACTCCTAGTACAGGAACTAATGAGTCTATGCATTATGCCTCGCCTAAGAGTAGAGGACTTGAAGAAACTTGTCAGGGAGGAAAAGTAGGAGGGGGTGTATGATTAATGCCTGGTAAAGGACGTATTACAAGTATCAAATTCGGTATTCTCTCACCGGATGAGATAAGGAAGATGAGTGTTACAGCAATAATTACTAATGAAGTATATGATAATGACGGTATGCCCATTGATGGCGGACCTATGGATCGAAGGCTTGGCGCTATTGAGCCGAGGGAGGTATGCCCTGTCTGTGGTAATACAAGAGACTCGTGCCCCGGGCACTTTGGACACATAGAGCTCGCTAAACCCGTTATCCACGTAAGTTTTGCTAAACACATACACATGTATTTAAGAACTACCTGTAGAGTATGCGGTAGACTGAAGATCTCTGAAGAAGAAAGAAAGAAGTATATGGAGCTCCTCAAGAACCTTGACGAGCTAGGATTAAAGTATTTGAAGAAAAGAGTACACGAGTATATCAGGCGTAAAGCAGCCGCGCAAACTAAGTGTCCACACTGTGGGGCAAAACAATACAAGATTCGGCTAGAGAAACCCTATACTTTCTACGAGGAAAGGGAGGAAGGTGTTAGAAGGCTTAATCCCGCCGAGGTAAGAAAGAGGCTGGAGAAAATACCGAATGAAGACGTACGCCTCCTAGGAGGTGATCCCAACGAGGCTAGGCCTGAATGGATGGTTTTAACAGTCCTACCAGTACCTCCAAGAGCCGTAAGACCCTCGATCCTACTGGAGACTGGTATTAGGAGTGAGGATGATCTGACCCATAAGCTTGTAGACATTATCCGTTCAAATAATAGGCTAAGAGAGCTACTGGATACCGGTGCTCCAAACGCTATTATTGAGGAAGAGTGGAATCTCCTCCAATACCATGTGACAACATACTTCGATAATCAAGCACCCGGAATAGCTGTTGCTAAACATAGAAGCGGTAAGGTATTGAAGGGTATTACACAGAGGTTGAAGGGTAAAGAGGGTAGGTTCCGCGGTAATCTAAGCGGTAAACGAGTTGATTTCTCTGCGCGTACAGTGATCAGTCCAGATCCGAATCTTAGCATTAACGAGGTTGGAGTACCTATCGATATAGCTAGGATACTAACAGTGCCGGAAAGAGTGACTCCTTGGAATGTCGATGAACTACGTAGACTTGTTATAAATGGACCCGAGAAATGGCCCGGTGCTAATTACGTTATAAAACCGGATGGTAGGAAGATCAACTTAAAATATGTTGATCGTAAAGCACTAGCCGAAACCCTAGCTCCCGGCTACATCGTTGAGAGACACCTTAAGGACGGTGACATAGTATTATTCAATAGACAGCCAAGCCTCCACAGAATATCAATTATGGCCCACGTAGTAAGGGTACTACCCTACAAGACATTTAGGTTAAACCTACTAGTATGCCCGCCATACAATGCTGACTTCGATGGAGACGAGATGAACCTCCACGTCCCGCAGGGAGAAGAAGCTAGAGCTGAAGCTAGGCTATTAATGCTTGTAGAAAAACACATCCTAACCCCTAGGTATGGAGGACCAATTATCGGCGGACTACAAGACTATATTAGTGGAGCTTTCTTACTAACCAATAAATCAACATTACTTACACGCGAAGACGTGATCGAGCTATTAGGAGTTGCTGGTTACGAGGGTGAATTCCCAGAACCAGCAATACTTAAACCAGGATCCTACTGGACAGGAAAACAATTAATTAGTTTATTCTTACCAAAGGACTTCAACTATAAGAGGCTAGCCAAAATAGGTAGTGCCGCTGCACTAAGGTGTATTGATGAAGACTGCCCACATGATAGCCTCGTTGTAGTAAAGAAGGGCGAGTTTCTCATAGGTGTATTAGATAAAGCTAGTATTGGACATGAAGCCCCTGAAAGCCTTATACACTGGCTAGTGAAAGAATACGGGGAAGACACTGCGAGGCTCTTCATGGACTATGTCTATAAAATGTTTCTAAGATTCTCAGAGAAATACGGATTCACAATGGGATATACGCACCTCTTACTGCCGAGAAAAGCACGTGAGAAAGTTAAAGAGATCATACTCGAAAAGAAGAACGAGGTATACGAGCTTATCGAGAAATATAAGCGTGGAGAACTAGAACCACGCCCTGGTAGGACGCTGGAGGAAACGCTCGAAGATGAGATAATCGATCTATTATCGAAGAAACTACTAGATGCTGTTGCAGAAGCGATAACACCTTACTTCAACCTAACAAATCCGGTAATAATAATGGCTAGAACAGGTGCACGCGGAAACCCTGTAAACTTAACCCAGATGGCCGCGATCCTAGGACAGCAAACAATACGTGGCAAGAGGATCAGCCGGGGCTATCATAATAGGACACTACCACACTTCAAACCCGGAGACTTAGGCCCTGAAGCTCGCGGATTTATAGCACATGGATTCGTAGAAGGGCTGAACCCTATTGAAATGTTCTTCCACGCTGCAGCAGGTAGAGAGGGATTGACAGATACAGCGGTACGTACGAGTCAGAGCGGATACATGCAGAGGAGGCTTATAAATGCCCTACAGGACCTACGCGTAGAATATGATGGAACCGTTAGGCTACCCACTGGGGAAATAGTACAGTTCCGCTACGGCGAGGACGGGGTTGATCCTATGAAGAGTGATCATGGGGAAGCTGTTAAAATTGATCGCGTGATAGAGAAAGTAATCGGGTGGAGAATATGACTAAGATCAAATCCATTAAACAACTGACAGGCCTTTTAGAAGAACATTTGAAGGGAAAAGTTAGTACAAAAATCTATAATGATGCACTAGAGAAATTAAAGGAAAAATACAAGGAATACGGTCTTTCAGTTGAAGAAGTCTTAGACATAGTGAATGAGATAATAAACCGGTATACTAGTAGCCAAGTTGATCCAGGAGAACCAGTCGGAACAGTCGCTGCTCAAAGTATTGGTGAACCATCTACGCAGATGACGCTGCGTACATTCCACTATGCAGGGGTCCGCGAATTCAACGTAACACTTGGACTGCCCCGTCTTATAGAAATTGTTGACGCACGTAAAAAGCCTAGTACCCCGATAATGTGGATATACCTAGATGAAGAACATAAGTATGACGAGGAGAAAGCAAAAGAAGTTGCTCGTAGAATAGAAATGACTACCATAGAAAACGTAGCTGTGGAAATCGATGCCACCCCCTACGAGGGAGCTGTTATACGATTAGACCCAGTAATGCTTGCAGATAAAGGTATAACGGTTGATGACGTAATTAATGTTTTAAAGAAACTCAAGATAGGTAAGAACGTGTATAAGGATCCCGAGGAGGAATACACTGTTCGAGTTGAGCTGAAGCAGGAAAAGATCGACTATACAAAAATCGAAAAGATCAAGAGCAAGATAGCCTCAGCTACAATCAAGGGGATAAAAGGAATAAAGAAGATTATCATACAGAAGCAAGGAGATGAATATGTCTTAGTAGCTGAAGGAAGCAATTTATCTGGAGTATTAAAAGTACCAGGTGTTGATTATAGGAGGGTCTATACAAACAATATAGCCGAGATAGAAGCCATGTTAGGAATAGAAGCAGCTAGACAGGCAATAATTAAGGAAATAAAGGGTGTACTCGACGAACAGGGGTTGGATGTAGATATCAGACACATAATGCTTCTCGCAGACATAATGACATGGACTGGAAGAGTAAGACAGGTAGGAAGAATGGGTATTAGTGGTGAGAAGGCTAGTGTACTAGCTAGAGCAGCCTTCGAAATGACTGTTCCAAAACTCGCTGATGCAGCCGCTTCGGGAGAAACTGATCCTCTGGTGGGTGTAACTGAAAACGTTATTATCGGACAACCAGTTCCTGTAGGAACCGGTATAGTTAATATATACATGACTTATATTAACAAGGAAGAAGAACCTGAGACGCCGCTAGAAGGAGAGATAAGTATATCAATGGGTAACGAGGAGAGTGGAGAAAAACAGGATAGTGAAGAATAAATAGTAGGCCAGAAGGGGTGATCGTGGAGTGGTATCCCAGGTAGACTTTATCCGTGCTCTCCAAATGGCTATTAAGACAGGCGAAGTAGTACTTGGTTCTAAAAGAACTATAAAACTTATACTACACGGTAAAGCAAAACTTGTGGTTATAGCTGAGAATGCCCCCCCGGAATTAAAAAGAGATGTTGAATACTACGCTAAACTATCCGGAATACCCATCTACAAATTTAAGGGAACAAACTATGAGCTTGGAACGCTCGTAGGTAAACCGTTTAGTGTTGCAATGCTTGCAATAATCGATCCGGGCCAGTCGAATATATTGGATCTTATAGAGGAAGAATAGGTGATATAAGGAATTGAGCAAGAAATCCGGTAAGAGAATAACAATCAGTCCTGAGGAATTAAGTTATATGGCTCTTTTAAACGAGATAACTGGTGTACACGTTAGAGACTGCATTATCGATGACGAATACAATAGGGTTATATTCCTAGTAAACCCAGACGAAGTCGGTAAAGCCGTAGGTCCTCGAGGAAGTAATGTTCAGAGACTTAGGAAAATTATCGGTAGAAACATTGAGATCGTTGGATTTAGCGAGGACTTAGAAGAGCAGGCTAGACTAGCCCTAGCACCAGCTAGGGTTAAAGAGGTTAGAGTTGTAAATCGGCCTGGAGGCAGAAAAATAGTTTACGTAACAGTTGAATCGAACGACAAGGGAATAGCTATTGGTAAGAACGGGAAAAACGTTGCAAGAGCTAGAATGATCTTGAAGAGATACTTCGACGTAGATAATGTAATAATTGCTTAAACGCTAGATTTAAGACCCCCATATACTTATTGTGTATTGAAACACTGCTATGGGCTGAAAGCCGTGACAGGGAAAAAATCGCCTCAGGGATTATTCGCCGCGAGAAAGCTTAGGAGAAAAAGATTAAAGTTTAGATGGAGCCAGAGAGAATTCAAGATTAAAATGTTGGGATTAAAGAAGAAGCACGACCCATTAGAAGGAGCTCCTATGGCTCGAGGAATAGTACTGGAAAAAGTCGGAGTAGAAGCACGACAACCGAACTCTGCCGTTCGTAAATGTGTAAGAGTACAACTTGCGAAGAACGGGAAAGTAGTAACGGCCTTCGTTCCATGGGACGGAGGATTGAACTTTATAGATGAACACGACGAAGTGATAATTGAAGGAATAGGAGGACCTCGTGGACGATCAATGGGTGATATTCCGGGCGTCCGCTACAAGGTTATAATGGTTAATGGTGTATCTTTAAGAGCCTTATACTTAGGCAAGAGGCAGAAGCCAACAAGATAAAAGTGCTAGAACAGAATTAACCCGATAAGTCCTTTCACTGATATAAATATACTAGTCAAGTTTAAGCAATAATTGGATTAATACTTGACTAGTATATCCTTACTACTTTCGATCTGCATCATGCGTACCACTTTCTTCCCTGTATAGGTTGTCTAGTTCCTCGCTAAGTTTATCTATTTCTTCTTCAAGCTCTCCTAGACTCTCTATATCGTTTGATTCACTTGATTCCTCGGGGCCTGTTTCTTCGTCTAAATCGCTAAAGTCTATAGAATGAATTAACTCCTCCTGCTCATCAACGAGTTTCTTCCTAACGTATATTGGTTTATTAGTT
>JALWZC010000097.1 GCA_027002875.1 Desulfurococcales archaeon | reverse complement strand
TAGGAAAGTCTGCCCCGATCGCCCATGTAGTAAATACGAGTTTCTAATGAAAGAATATCCAAGTATTCCAAGGATTAGTCTTGATGAGGCTCGTTCCAAGTTTATTAATTATTTTACGAGGAATAATCATGGATATATGGATCCTTACCCTGTACTAGCAAGGTGGAGGAATGACTTATACCTAACGATTGCATCGATAATTGTTTTCCAGCCGGCTGTAACGGAGGGAATAGTAGACCCGCCTTATAATCCCCTAGTAATAGTTCAACCAAGCATAAGGCTGGAAGATATCGATAATGTAGGGTTAACCTTTGGCCGCCACTTAACAAGCTTTGAAATGGGTGGGCATCATGCTTTTAATAAGGAGGATCAATGGATTTACTGGGTTAATGAAACTCTAAAATACTCTTATGAGTTCTTTACGAAGGAGATAGGTATTCCTCCGGAGGATCTGGTTTTTAAGGAGTCTTGGTGGGAGGGAGGGGGAAATGCAGGACCAGCTTTCGAAGTAGTTGTAGATGGTATGGAGCTTGCAACGCTCGTATTCATGAAGTATAAGGTGATCGGTGATAAGAGGGAGTTAAACCCTGTTCGTGTAGTTGATACGGGATATGGTATAGAGAGGATAGCATGGTTTACGCGGAGGGATCCAACGTCTTTCCACACTATTTACGGCGAACTCGTAGATGAGTTTAAGAATATACTTAGCGTAGAAGAACCCCCGTATAATGTTTTAGAGAAAATAGTGTATGAGCTTAGTGATCAAGAAATTAATGGCTTAGAGTACTTGGAGAAAATATTGCTGGAGAAAGGGTACAGTGAATACTTTGGGGAACTAGTACGGTCCCTCTACTTATACACGCTGCTAGATCACACTAAGACGATATCATTAATGCTGTCCGATGGGATAGTTCCATCAAATGTTGGTGAGGGGTACCTCGCTAGGCTAGTAATAAGGAGAGCGCTGAAAACATTGATACTCTTAGGCTTCGATGCTTCAAGACTCGAAGAAGTATTTATAGAGTTATTATCTAGGCAGGCGAAGTACTGGAAGAACAAGTATGTATACGATAAATTCAGCAAACACATAGACTACATTATAGATGTGTCAAGACATGAAACGAGAAGGTTTATAGACGCAGTGGAGAGAGGTATAAGAATCGTCGAGAAAAGACTTCGTAAAAAGAAGGATCTAACTATTAATGATCTAGTAGAGATCTATGACTCCTACGGGATCCCGCCTGAAATAGTTGCTGAGAAAGCCGGTAAGTATGGTATTAATATACGTGTACCACCCGACTTCTACTCAATGATCGCCGAGAAACACGGTGGTTCGAGGAAACTAGTGAAAGAGAAAGAGCATCTAGTACCTGAGAGTATTGTTGAATGGGCTAAGGAGTATCCTCCAACGCGCCGGTTATTCCACGAGGACCCTTATATGAGGAGTTTTAACGCTAAAATACTGGGTGTAAAGGATAACTACGTAATACTAGATCAAACATTATTTTATCCAAAAGCTGGGGGCCAGGATCACGATACTGGCTACATAGTAGTAGACGGAGAAAGATACTATGTTAAAGCATCCTATAAAGCCGGAGACGTTATAGTTCACGAGCTAGATCGGAAAATAGAGGATCGTTATGTTGGAGCCCAAATTAATGGATTAATCGATTGGAGGCGGAGATATAGGTTAATGAGACACCACACTGCAACCCACATAGTCCTAGGGGCTGCGAGGAAGGTTTTAGGAGACCATGTATGGCAGGCTGGTGCGGAGAAAACACTAGAGAAAGCTAGGCTGGACATTACACATTACAAGCTTCCAAGCAGGGATGAGATTAAGAAGATCGAGGAAGAGGCTAATAGGATAATAGATGAACACATCGATCTAAAATTCCATTACCTGCCGAAATTTGAAGCCGAGAAACGGTATGGGTTGAGAATATATCAGGGCGGTGCTGTTCTCTCACCAATCCTAAGGATAGTCGAGATTCCGGGATGGGATGCTGAAGCTTGCTTTGGAACACATGTTTATAATACCAGTGAGATCGGTGGTATAAAGATCGTGAATGTTGAGAAGATACAGGACGGCGTTGTTAGGCTAGAATACATCGCTTCAACTAAGCTCCCAGAATACATTGACAAGCTCTCTACAGAGATCGAGGAAGCCCTAAAGATAATAGGTCTAGAACACGGCTCGATAACTGAAGCAGTTAAGAGGGTTAAGAAGAAAAACGATGAATACAGGGAGCTCATATCGCAGTATAGAAGAATTTTGAAGAAGACAATAATCGATAATGCTCTAAGCAAAAAACGTGTACTCTGCGGAATACCGGTCGCCACTATCATTGAGGAAGTTAACGATAAAACACTCTACCGCGAAATACTCGAGGAACTCTCACTCAAACAGAAAAACCTCGTAGTGTTAATATCCGATAAACTATTAGAATTAGCAATCGATCCGGGATTAGCTAAAAGTAAGGGTATAGATCTAAGAAAAATTGTTCACCGATTAAAACAATTAGGAGGGAGGGGTGGAGGAAAACCAGACCATGTAACGATCAGGATTGATAAGCCTGTTAAATACTTAGAATTAATCATGAAAATAATAGCAGAGACTATATGTGGGGAAGAGCAAGCATAAAAACTATAATCCTATAAACAATTATTCGAAGAATAGGGAACACATACTGTATGGGCCCGTAGCCTAGCCAGGATAGGGCGCCGGCCTCCTAAGCACTATCTGGAAACTGCAGGGCCAGCCGGAGACCCGGGGTTCGAATCCCCGCGGGCCCGCGTCCCTATTCCTCATCTCTTTCATATGGTTTTCTAGTTTCTAGAGAGAATATTACTACAAATAATTCTATGATTTATCAATCGTGGATTAGATTATTTTTAGAAGAGGCTGTAGAGAAGAAATACTATCAAGTACTACTTGAGTTTAAATCCTCTCTTCGGGCGCAGGTTCTTACTCTTACATCTCCTACATTTAGTTGCAGTTGGCGGATTTAATGCTCCACACTTACGGCATACCTTCTTATTCAATACCCTGTTAAACACTATTTGCATCTTAACCGGGTCGGTTATCGGCATATTATTAATCACCTACTATTAATGCTGCCTAAACAATTAATCCCCGGGTATGGATTTATATTGTTTTCTCATAATATCTTTCATGGATAAGGCATTCCGGCGGAGCTGATTTACCGGTGATGATCTCTTCGCTGTTCCGACGCTATACTTTCAGCCCCATGCTCCTAAGCCTATTCTTGATTAGTTCTTGTTCATCGTCTGGATAGTATTTTATTGTTTTCAGAATTGTTTTCAGATCTATCTTCTTTAGTTCTTTGATGTACATGGATACTTTTTCTAGATCTACTCCTTGCCTAGCTTTTAATACAATATACTCCTCGGGACGGAGGAGCTTTATCTTTACACCCCTAATATTTATGCTCCTAGCGTTTTCCAAGATCTCATATGGAATCTCGATGTCCATGAAGTTTTCATATACTTCAATAACAATCTCCCCCCTACTCGTCCTAGCTATTAGTCTAGGTGTTCCTATCTCTGTTGATCCATAGTCCCAGCCGTATTTCTCAGCGATCCCAATGTATTTCTCCTCCTCAGCCAGGGGGCTTGGTTCTAATGCGAATATATCTATATCTCCATCAAACTCTTTCTTTTTCAATGCTAGTTGGACTACTGTATCACCGATGACTACGAACCTGATTCCCTCGTTGACTAGTTTACCTAGAACTTCCGCTAATTCGTTAAGTGTATAAGTCATTATTGTTCACCGAAAACCTAGTACATGTTACGGCTTTTCATTTTTGAATACATTGTTTATATGGATTATATACTACGTGTAAGTGTTTTGATAAAGTAGTTGTAGATCGGTGATGGTTTCAGGGGCCTACTCTTAAATTCTGGGTGTGGTTGTGTGCCTAGGTAGAAACTCTTATAATCTGGGTATTCGATGAATTCCGGGTATTTTTCGGGGCTCCAACCACTGATCCTTAACCCGCTTGCCTCGAGTATATCCAGGTATTTCAGGTTTACCTCATATCTATGCCTATGCCTTTCATAAACTATTTCTCTACCGTAAATCCTCCATGCGAGGGTGTTTTTCTCGATGTATATGGGGTGTGAGCCTAGCCTCATAGTACCGCCTAGGTGTTCTACGTTGCACTGGCTTGGTAAAAGGTCGACGACTGGATGAGGAGTGTTTGGGTCTAACTCTGTACTATTAGCATTTTTTAGTCCTGCTACGTGGCGGGCGTATTCAACTACCATTAGCTGCATCCCGAAGCAGATTCCTAGTATTGGCTTATTGTTTTCCCTCAGTATACGTATAGCCTCGATCTTTCCTTCAGAACCCCTCCTTCCGAATCCGGGAAGTATAATTGCCCCATCATTGCCTAGTATTTCTTCCGGTTTAACTTTTCCTTTTTCTATGTCTGTTGCTTCTATCCAGTTAAGCTCTATTCTAGTATTATTCCATGCACCAGCGTGTTTCAATGCTTCAACAATGCTTAAATAGCTATCATGGAGCTTAGTATACTTACCGATCATACCGATCTTTACTCGGCGGGTTGTTTTAGTCAGTTTCTTGACGAACTCTTCCCATCTAGATAAGTCTGGTTCACGGTATTTGAGTCCTAGTTTCTCAGCTATGTATTTCGTGTATCCTTTACTGTGGAGTATTAATGGTACTCGGTAGATAGTATCTGTATCTGGGTCTCCGAAGACTGCTCTTGGAGGTAGGTTTGCGTGTAAGGCTATCTTAACCCTGTTATCTTCTTCTAAATCCCTTGGAGAACGGACAACTACTGCGTCGGGCTGAATCCCTATTCTTCGAAGTTCTTGGATGCTGTGCTGTACGGGCTTAGTTTTCTGTTCTCCAGTAGTTATTACTGGTGCTAGGGCTACGTGTATTGCTAGCGTGTTCCCATAGCCTTCTTCGATTCTTAGCTGGCGTATTGCTTCAAGGAAGGGTAGGCCTTCGATGTCTCCGACTGTACCGCCTATTTCGACTACGAGTATATCGACTCCATCCTCTCTAGCAATATTTCTAATCCTTTCCTTAATCTCATCTGTGATGTGTGGTATGATCTGCACGCATTGGCCTAGGTATTCTCCGCGTCTTTCACGTTGTATAACGTTTAAGTATACTTGTCCAGTAGTGATATTGTGTTTCTTGGATAGATTTACGTCTAAGAACCTCTCATAATGGCCGAGATCTAGATCTGTTTCACCACCGTCCTCGGTAACAAATACTTCCCCATGCATGTAGGGATTCATCGTACCAGCATCGACATTAACATAAGGATCGATCTTAACTATGGAAACACTATACCCCAAACTCTTCAATAACAACCCGGTAGAAGCAGATACAACACCCTTACCAAGACCAGATAAAACACCGCCAGTAACAAACACAAACCTAGCCATGAAACGCCCACTCAGAAACAAATAAAACACACCCCTAATAAAACCAACCAAATAGCCCGGATAGGAATAAAAACAACTAAATAATAGAATAACCAAGGAGAACAAAAGCTAACCATAAGGGCCCGTAGCCTAGCCCGGACAAGGCGCCGGCCTTCGGAGCCGGAGACCCCGGGTTCAAATCCCGGCGGGCCCGCCATGATTATGTCTATTGACAAAATCTGTTAATTGGCTCGTAAACATTATTCTTAAGTATTGATGGTAGATGTGGGTCGTTCAAATAGCTCTTAAGAACCTTGCATCGTTGCTTAATCCACTTGTATAGCTTCCTTCTTCCTGTTTCGAGAAGCTCGATCTCCAAGGCTTTCAAGTGCGCGAGGTAGGTATCTGGATATGCTTCAATAATAGTATTGCATGATAAATCATAGCCCATATTCTCAAGAATATAAGCCTCCGCGATCTCATGCAGGAATAGTAGATCATAGCCTAGTATTTCGATAAAACTTATAGTGTCATTTTCATATGTGGGGCCTTCGAGATATGCTAATGGTTCATCTATATAGATATTGCGTCTCAAATTATATTGTTCTAGAATTCTTAGCGCATTATTAATCATAGATTGCATTGTTTAGATCCTCATTACCCTTTTGTTATCAACGAAAACCATCATAGGATTATTCTCAGTTATGTTATCCTCTTAAAGTTCTCCCCGAAGGTCTAGAGCGTATATTATTTTTATATTATTTTCAGTTTGGGTAAAGTTTAAAAAGGATAACAATACAATTGATATGAAGCACTTAGTTGTTTCCTTCTACGGTTAAATATATAGCTGTATATACGCCTATGTATTGGGAATAACTGTATGGAGGGGTTGTGTTTTGGGTATTTTATGGTTGATACTGGGGGTTTTGGCGGCGTTTTTTGTGGCTTGGAATAATGGTTCGAATAATGCGCCTAATTCTATTGGTACGGCTGTTGGTGCGGGTGTTATTAGTACTCGTAAAGCATTAGTTATAGCCTCGATCGCTAGTTTCATTGGGGCTATAACTCTCGGAATATATGTTACTGATACCGTGATGAGGGGGATCGTTAATATATCCCTCCTCGGAAACATGGTTATTGTTAAAGGTATGATCGCTGTATTACTAACTACGGGGTTATGGACGCTTCTAAGTACATATGCAGAAGTTCCTATGAGCGTCCACGTATGTATTATCGGCGGGATCATAGGCTTCGGAATCGCTACGGGGACAAATAATGTAAGCTGGGTAACCGTGGCTAAGATATTTATCGCCTGGATAATAGTCCCCTTCGCATCAGCCGCTACGGCTTACCTATTATACCGGTTATTCAGTAAATCATTCCGGGATCCGGGTTACTCGAGGATCTCAGTAATAATAGCGTCATATATAACGATCGCGACTCCAACAGTTCTACTATTAATAAAAAATCTATCAATAAACAACATAGTGTACACGACAACTATAACTATAGTAATCAGTACTCTAACTACACTACTCATTTACTACTACTGGGAGAGAAAAGTTAGAGCGGGCGCTGATCGTGTCCATGAAGCATCTAGGATCCTATTAATAATGGCTGCCGTAGCTATGGCCTACTCGTTCGGTTCAAACGATGTAGCAAACTCTGCAGGCCCCCTTGCAGCTATACTTTACGCTTTAGGATATGGAAATACTATCACTGCAATATGGCTTTCAATAATAGTAGCAGCAGTCGGGTTATCGGCCGGAATACTTCTTTGGGGCGAGAAAATCATAGGTACAATTGGTGAACGGATAACTCCCCTATCACCATTATCAGCCTACACAGCCCAAATGGCTGCAACCCTCACAATGCTAATAGTATCACGGCTTGGATTACCCGTATCAACATCAATGGCTATTGTAGGAGGAGTAATGGGTACCGGATTATCCCGGGGAATACACAATATAAACCTCAAATTAATAACAAGAATCTTCACATTATGGCTAACAGCACTACCAGCCACAGCTATTATAAGCTATCTATTAACACTCTTTTTAATACAGTACATACCGGTATAAATCTTCTAAAATTTATGATTAAACATAATAGTCAAATAGTTAATTAACCATTTAGTACTTACACTCTATGAAGACTTGTTGGTGAAGAATTGAGGATCGCTATAGTCGACGTTGTGGCTGAGGGTAGTAGCTACTATTTAATGAATAAGCTAGCAGAGGGGCTTAGAAGAGACGGATTCACGGTAGATAAATATGTTCTCAACTCATGGCTTATTCCCAAACTATTTATTAGAGACTTGAAACTCCTAGACAGGCTCGAAAAGTATGATATTATAATCTACGGACAATCAATAGCTTTCATAACCCCCCTACTCATAAATAAATGCAAAATACTCTTCCTACACGGAATAAACTACTACGATTTCTACTACACCGGCTTTATTCATGGAAGAAACATTATTAACAAGTTAACTGGTCTCGGGTTTTACTCCTGGTGGAATATTTTACGAAGCTTGCCTAGTATGGATTATTTTGTATGTCATAGCAGGTCTGCTTGTATGTCAAACATGATACCATGGGAAAAAACAATTATACTACCACAATTCATCCTTGAAGATGAAATCCCAACTCGTCGAGAAACTAATAAGGTAATTAACGATCATGCTCTTAAAATAATGACTTATACATCAACCTCTAAATATTCACCAAGGCTTTTATCCCAGGAGATTGTCGAGAAAATACCCTTCCTGCTATCTAAAAAGCTGAATAACTGCGTCAATAATAAAAGAATATTGTTCACAATAGTATCTCCCGGAGAGCATGTAAGGGCTAGGATAGGTTGTGTAGAAATACATAAACTACCCTTGATGCCCCGCCTCTACTTCCAGAATCTCTTATCGAGACAACACATTTATCTCGAGAGGAATCTTGATGAAGAACTGGGATTAACTTCTATAGAAGCTGGACTAAATGGTGTTGCGGTTGCAAAAATTACTCTTCCGGAATACCATGATTACGCTGATTATCCTTCTAAAGCTGTTATTGAAGCTACAAGCCTTATGGGATTAATAGATAGACTTGTCGAAATAATTGATAATCTTGGTGTAATTCACGAGTATTTGACGAATTTCTATAATTTCTTGGTTAACAAGCGTGTGTGGGGGAGAGTTAAGAAGTATTTATATAATAAGATATATGATTGCACGGTGAAGTGATCTTGCTTAGTTACGAATGGCGTTGTAACAACTATATACTACCAGAGATTGGTGATATTTTAAGGGAGCATTATAGAATTCTTATCACATCTCCGGATGGATTAAAGAATATCTACAAATGCCTGATTGAAAGGTATGGGGATCTTATTTCGGGGAAAGAAGTATATTTTTCAGCTCATGGTTCTTATGGTGCATGTGATCTTCCAGTGTCTGAGATCAATAGTTTGAAGCCAGATCTAATCATACATATTGGGCATAACGAGTACCCGTTTAACTCTTACCTACCAGGTAATGTTAGAATAATATACTTGCCGGCAAGATATGTGAGGAAGCCATCCCTGCAGGAGCTTGAATTGATCTATGCGAGGCTTATAGATGAAGGCTATAGAAGAGTAGGAATTGTAGCTACTATACAGCATACATCAATAACGACTATTATTAGGGATTTCCTCGAGGAGAAGGGTATTAATGCATTCATCGGCAAGCCTGGGATACCAGTTATGGAGGAGGGACAGATCCTCGGTTGTGAACTTTCGGCTGTACATAGTGTTAAGGGGAAAGTTGATGTCTTCTTGGTTGTAGCGGGCGGCTTTTTCCACGCGCTAGGGGTCTATCTTGCTTCCCAGCGGCCAGTAATGATCTATGATCCCTATACCGGGGTTGTAAGGGATTATACTAGGAAAGCCTATAGTGTATTAGCTAAGAGGTATTATCTTGTTGAAAAGGTTAGAAGCTCTCTATATCGTAGTTTAGGATTGATAATTGGGTCAAGTCCGGGCCAGTATAGGCCTCAACTATTAAGACTATTATTCGAGAAAAGCATTAGTAAGGGATACAAGCCGTACCTCATATCTTCGAGCATCCTAGACATGGATAGGCTAATCGCGATCGATAACGGGTTAAACCTAGACTTCTACGTTGTAACAAGTTGTCCTAGACTACCCATAGACGATCTATCCGACTTCTATAAGCCCGTATTAACTCCAGGCGAGCTCAGAATGGTGCTTGAGAACATTAGGGAATATGTTTTTCCATGGTAATAGAGGATGAAAAAATTGTTTAAGTTTTACTGCCGCGGTGATGATAGTAGGGAACCTGGGGCCTCGGGACATATTCTACTCCGGGCCTCTGCTGGATTGCTTGCGGGAATAGCTCCATTAACAAGTATACCTCGCTTGGTATATCGGTTGAAACAGGTAAACCCAGCTGTTTAGCGTGTTCAACTGTGATCGGATAATCATGCGTATAGTAGCCTTCCGTTAAATGCTTAGCTATCTCGACGGCTCTTTCGCGGGGCATTTTATCGGATAAAAGCCTAATTATAGTCTCCTGCATCTCCTTTAGGGCTTTCTCCGCTATGTCTGCGAGTATTAATGTTTCATCGCTTGCCTTATCGCCTTTAAGCTTAGCGATCTTAATCAGGCTCGGAGCCGGGTAGACTCCTTTAGGCGTTTGTAGCTGTGGATCCAGGGGTCCGAGGACAGCATATGGATTCATTATTATATCGTCGGCTGTAAGCGCGTTAAGTGTTTCACAGCTTATAGTATAATGTGGTACGATGACTATTTTCTTCCCCTTATGTTTTTTCAGGGCCATAGCAATCTGTGAAGCGGCTAGTACTAGCCCGCCTGGAGTATGTAGTATTAGAGCTATAGGAGTTTCTGGAGGAGTATTACGTATTGCGCGTATAACTGCTTCAGAATCCTCTATGTCTATGTATCTGTAAATCGGTAATCCGAGAAACCCTATTTTTTCCTGTCTATGTATCATTGTTATAACTCTCCAGCCGTACTTCCTTTCGATATCCCTGATTATCTTGAGTCTAGCGTTTCTAAGAGCTTTCATCTGCATCCAAGGATGTATTAGCAGGTATAGGAATAATAACCAGAATAAGAAACTGATTAAGTCGCCATAGCCATCCATAGTCTGCACCACGATTACCAGCAGAGTGTACATGGTGTTTTTAGTGTTAAAGATTGATAAAAAAGCCTTCGAAATAATGATGGAGAAAACACCCAGAATCCGAAATCCTAAGAGAAGACTAGAACAATACGAGACTCCGCCGAGTATTGCTGCCCACATATTATGGAACGCGTTTATGAGGGGAGATATAGGGGGTAGGGATGTAGCGGATTTAGGCTGTGGAAGCTTAAGATTATCGATAGGAGCCCATATACTAGGGGCTAAGAGAATTGTTGCTGTCGATATTGACGATGAAGTACTAGTTCAAGACGAGGAATTCTTAGAGGAAAACAGGTATGAACGCATAATTCTTATCGAATCTGATATTAGCGATCTAGCTATGGGGAAAACTGATACTGTAGTAATGAATCCACCCTTTGGAGTTGTAAAGAATAATAGAGGTATTGATCTTGTATTTCTACGTAAAGCGCTTGAAATAGCTGATAACATATATACGATCCATAAATACAATAAGGGACTCGATAAGCTTGTGAGGGAAATAGCGGAGAGTTTTAATGCTATTATAGTGTGGCGTGAAATAATAGATTTCCCTATACCTATGACATTTATTACTCATAGGAGGAAGATATATAGAATCAAAACAGTATTCTACATCATCAAGCGGAAAATTTAGGGTTGAGTGATAGCATGGCTTCTACTAAAAAACTAGTATCTCCAGGCGATGAATTAGGCGTTGAAGAAGAATACTTCACCGGGCCTGGAACATATATTGATAGAAAAGGTAAAATACGATCACAACTTCTCGGAAAAGTATTGATCGATATAGTAAATCGTAGAATAGTAGTTAAACACATCAAAGGAAAACCCAGGATACCGAGACAGGGAGATATAGTGATAGGTATTGTGGAGTCGGTATCAAATGATCTAGCATTCATAGATATAACCTCGATAGAGAATACTAACGTTAAATCTACGGATTTTACCGGAATAATACATATTTCCCAAGCTAGCAAAGAATACCTCGAAACCATGTATGATGCATTGCGGGTAGGCGATGTCATAAGAGCTAAGGTTTTAAATAATTCAAACCCATACCAGCTCACAATAAAAGACCCCAACCTAGGAGTAATAGCAGCATTTTGCACCAAATGCGGCTCCCTTCTTAAAAAACAGGATGATAGACTAATATGCCCAGTATGCGGTAATATAGAAAAAAGAAAAACTAGTATCTTATACATGTTCCGGTGATCAAATGCCTCTAGTAAAGAGAGTTTTCCACATACCGTGCAGAGGAGATGAATGCTTAGAACTCGCTACAATAATCTCGGAAAAAACACCTATTGTCGAAGCACTTGACATAGATATTACAAATAGTGGATTAATGATAACGATGTATGGTTATAAGACTGATATTAAAAGGGCTTGGGAAAATATAAAGTCAATTGTTAAAAACTATAAGGTAACTACCGCTTTCGGAAAAACAACTAAAAAGTATAGTTTACAGTTCCTCGTTGAAACCACGCGTAAAACCTTCCCACCACAACTCCTAGTAGAAATACTTAATTATATGGGGTACAAGGCGTTATACAATAATGAAGAGATTATTACAGATGCTAGTCTAGATCTCGTTATAGAAGTAATAAATAAGATCAATATAATCGCTGAGAACATAAGATATAAGTTGAAGGGAAAGACTACAAAATACTATGTAATTGCCGCTTCAATAATAACTGGTAAAAGCGTAGAAGAAATAATTCATGCTTCTATGGAAAAAGGCCTAATGGCTAAGAATAACGATGAATTAATTATTACGAAAGAGTGGAGGAAAGCACTAAAAGAAATACTTGAAAACATGTTGTCTGCCTAGAATGTTCTTAACAAGATATTAATATAGCTCTAAATTATTACTATTAACAGCTTGTATTTCGTTGAATGATGTTGGAAGAGGGTTTGTAATATGGAGATAAGGGTTTTGAGGCGCACCAAGGATGAACTAGTCTTGGAAATAATGGGAGAAGACGATACCCTGGGCAATCTAATATCGAAAGAAGCTATGAAGCATCCTAAAGTCCTGTATTCAACCTATAGGATCCCTCATCCCTTGCAGGATAAGCTAGAGATTACTATTAAGTTGAAGGAGGGAGTTGATCCGGGTGAAGTGCTCGTAGAGGTTGTAGAGAATATCCGTAAAATACTCAATGAGTTTAGA
>JALWZC010000096.1 GCA_027002875.1 Desulfurococcales archaeon | reverse complement strand
ATGATTAAATTCGCTAACCGGCTGGTTTCACTGGTTTATAGGGGTGTTTAAATAAATGACTATAAACTATGAGGGAAGCGCGGTTACTTGGCGTGTAATACTAGCAATCCTTTATGGTGCACTGGTTTTCGAACCGGCAGCTATATGGTTAAACCTAGTAGCAGGCTTAAACCCCTTCCAAATAATAAACTCTGCAGAGTACACTACACTACTATTATTCACCACCATGGCCACAATCATGGGTGCAAAGCTTACAAAACAGGAAGCCTTCATAATGTTCAGCAATGTTGGAACAACTATTTCCGAGAGCCTCTTCGGAGTAAACCTCATCCTAGCATGGTATATTGCAACAAGTGAGTACGCTAAAAGCTTCGGCTTATACGGTAAAATACCCTTCTGGTACGCGCCTTCAATACCCGATCTACCACACACGTTGTTCCAAGCAGTATTTATACCGCCACTATTAGTAGCATTAGCCTCGGCTCTTCTAACTAAAGGAATGGATCTAAGCCTTGCTTACGTACTATACAGGATATATGCTGTGGAGGAGAAGCTACCCTTCCCAGGAGCACGTGTATGGGCCGAGTCGAGTATTGTCCTTGCCGAGAGGCATATTTGGAAGGATAAGGCAAGGCTAATGATTAGTGTAGCTGTTTTCAGCCTACTCTACAGCTTCCTCCTATACGGTGTATGGTTTATTTTCGGAGTACAATTACTACCTGTACCATGGGCTGATGCTACGAGCCTAGTCGAGAACGCTGGTTTGCACGGTGGATCACTGGGCTTCAGCCTAGACTTACTACTTATAAGCGTTGGAATGATCATGCCCTGGAAAGTAAACGTTTCAATATTCATCGGCGGGATAACATCATACCTAATCATAGCACCACTAGGAGTAAAAATGAACTGGTTCACCCTATGGAGGCCCGGTATGAACCTCGGAGACATATTCCAGTACGGACTACTACAATTATTCGTAGGACCACTAATAGGATTGAGCTTTGCAGCTGGTCTAGCACCGATAGCGATTAATTGGCGCAGTGTCGCCCGAGTATTTAAGCCGCCAAAGATTAGGAGGAAGGGTGAGAAGGAACTACCCCCAGAACCCGTAATGATGGGTATGAGCCTAACAAGGTTTGCAACACTAATATACTTATTGTTCGCTACCGGTTTGAGCCTCTTCGTATACTACCTCATATACATAGTTGAACCCCAATACGCTACCCCTGGATTCCTAATACTATTCTTCGGGTTAATAGTGGGGTTCTCAACACTGTTCCAACTAGCCAATACTAGGGCTCTGGGAGAAGCAGCTACCGGTATAAGCCTACCCTACGTTAAGGAGGGAGCACTGCTAGCTAGCGGTTACCGTGGAGTAGCAGCATGGTTTACGCCTATCTACGTCTACGGCGGTGCTAGCGGATGGACAGCAGTATACGTAGCCTGCGACTGGACTGGGACGAAGAAGAGCGACTATCTTAAAGCCTATTTCTTCGCTTTCCCACTAACCTATCTAATGGGCTTCATCTACGCCGACTTATTCTGGAGGATAGCCCCGATACCAAGCAGTACCTATCCAGCAACAGCTATTTTCTGGCCGATAGCCGCTTTATGGGCCCTATTATGGCCTGCATGGACTAGTGGAGCGTTAAAGACTGGTGAGAGCAGGCTTGCATCAGCACTACTACAAAACTTCTCGAACTGGCCCGTCAAGATACTACTACCATTCCTCATCGGTGTAGGCATAGTCGCAGTTGTAAGGATATTCTCAATACCCTTCGAACTAATAGGCTTCACAATAGGTATGAGCCAGCCAATAGCATACACGATGACAATGTTCATCGGCGGAATAATAGCGAGAATACTTGAACGCCGTAAAGGCCCGGAATGGTTCCGGGAATACATCGCAGTTATAGCCGCTGGCCTAGGGCTTGGAGAAGGACTAATGATCGCTATAGCAGTAGCGATCGGATTAATAGAGAAGAGCCTATGGCTACTAGTATACTAGGCGTAAAAATACTGACAACCAGGGCTAAATCCTCGAAATAATGCTTTAATAAAAGAAGATATTACCAATCAATTGGATGCTGACGGCGTCACGGGGCTGAATAATTAAGGGATGATGAACGGGCTAATAGCTAAGCACAGCCCCCAATAATTAATGGTGTAAAGCAGTGAACTGGCTGAGCCTACTAAAAGTTATTGGTGCATTGGAAGTAGTTGTGGGCCTTCTAATGCTCTTAGTACCATTGATCGATACACTAACCAGTAAACCATTAACACTACCCTTCTTCTACACCGCGTTACTCCTAGTAGGCATCGGGTATCTTCTACAGAAACTCCCCGGTAAACCACTAACACTATTCGAAGGCGTAGTCGTTACAGCTATAGCCTGGCCACTTATCACCCTGGAATCTAGCATCCCACTAATGCTCTCACTGCGAATAAGCTTCGTGGATGCATGGTTCGAATCCATATCTGGCTTTACAGGTACGGGTTTCACGGTGTTAACGGGCCTGGATACGATGAAGCCATCGATAGTAACATGGCGTAGCCTAATGCAGTGGTCGGGGGAGCTTGGAGTAGTAGTGTTTGCAATGGTTCTCTTCCCATACTTCTACCAGCTCGGAGCCTCAGCTTATGGAGTCGAGCGCCCACTCAAAATAGAGGCAACCTTCTACCGGACGGCTTGGAGGCTTATAAGGATATACCTAGTCCTAACGATCGGCGGGATAATAGCCTACGTATACACCGGCATGAACTTCTACGAAGCCTTCAACCACGTATTAACAACAGTTGCAACCGGTGGAATGTCAACCTATGATGGAGGATACCCAGTCATATTCAACCGTGCCCCCCTAACATATATCCCCGTAATGGTCCTCATGTTTCTGGGCGGTATGAACTTTGTACTGCTTGATAAACTATTACAGGGCGATCTTAGAAGGGTTTGGAGTAGTGAAGAATTCAAAACCTACTTCTACACAATGCTAATCCTAATAGGCTTAACGATCATAACGTACAGGTATGTTGACGGATACGACTTATGGTTTAGCCTAGTAGCAGGCCCCTTTAACCTAGTATCAGCAATGACTACCACCGGCTTCAACATTGGAACAATCGCTGGTTTATCCGAGGCTACGAAACTAGTACTGATTGCATCAATGTTTTTCGGGGGAATGGTCTTCTCAACAGCCGGGGGTATTAAGAGTTTTAGACTCCTCGTAATTATTAAGAAGATGAAGTATTCATCGATGAAAAGCATTATTGGGGGGAGGGTTGAGAAAGCATTAAAAATTGATGGAAGCCCGATCAGCGAAGTAGAAGTATCGCAGGCACTATTATTTACAATCCTCCACGCATTCATGATCTTTGCCGGTGCGGCATTTTTGACAGTTTACGGGTATAGCTTCATAAACACTTTATTCGAAGCCGCAAGTGCGGCGGGGTGTGTAGGCCTCAGCGTCGGCGTTGTATCGCCGACGGCTCCACTAGGAGTCAAGGCTACTATAATGGCTTTAATGCTCTTAGGCAGGATAGAATACGCACATATATTCCTGATAGTCGGTTACTTCAGTGGTAGGAGTGTAATCAAGGTTATTAGATGAAGCCTTTAATAATAGTATCCGTGGGTTGATACGTATTGAGGATACTGATCATTGGTGGGGGTAGAGTAGCTGAGTACTTGTTGAACTATATTGATCCAAAAAAGCACCAGGTATATCTCGTCGAGAAGGATCCCGATAGAAGGGTTGAATTGTCGAGTAAATACGATATATTCGTTATAGGCAAGGATGCTACCGATGTAACACTATATACATCTGACCTGGAAATGGACTCTATTGATACGGTGATAGCGTTGACAGGGAGTGATGAGACAAACCTATTCGTACTCGCAATAGCTAAACTATACAACATACCATACCCTATCGCTAAGA
>JALWZC010000095.1 GCA_027002875.1 Desulfurococcales archaeon | reverse complement strand
GCATATATCATGTATTCCGTAAACATAGACGTAGATACTTCTAATTCCTCATAGTAATCCCTGAAATTCGGCAGCTTCCTTGAGTAAAGTTTCTCGTATACCTCGTATATTTTATCTATCACTGACACGATGTAGCCGGGATACTTATCCCTATACTCCCGGTTGAAGAATCCAATAGTTTCCTCAACCCTATTCCTCAAAGCATCCCTCTTAAACAATACGTATCCCTTGAATTTCTCAACGATATCCCATAGGGGTGCTAAACTAGTATTTGTCATGTATGGCTTGTACGGGTAGCTTCTCAATTGTTTCAACAGGTTTATCCGGTACTCTGCTATTACTAGGTATTTGTAGGCTTCCCGTAGTGATCCGCCGGACTCTGCAATCGCCTCAGCCCTGCTGATCAAACCCGTTATACCTAGCCATGAATTCGATGATGCAACGTGTTTGATGAAGGCTTCCCATAGCGTGTAATGGTATTCTCCCGCTAGTTCTTTGATTGTATCATTGAGTTCTTCCTTCACCCTCGCAGCCTTATCAAGAACTGTCTTCTCACTAATCCCGCTAGGAATCCTTATCTCCACCGGGTTAATGCTTGTATTAAACCATGGATTCACCGCCCTAATCTTATCTTTCAAATCAGTTAGTAAGTTTCTTAGGGCTTCTATGTAGAACCTGGATTCAACATATCCAGCCCGATGTGTTATAGGGCTTGGCTTAACATTTCTCCTCTCGGCTCCGATGGATAATCCGGCCATGAATAGCGTTGAGAGGAGTATTCCCGCTACTAATAGAATGCTAGTAATGTATAGGTTGAAGCTGTACTCGGACTTCATTATTCATCATCAATAATTAAAATATGCCTGGATTGTTTATATAATTCTAACCCTTCACCCTCATATTATAACCGAGTCATTATTTACAACACTGGTATAATTCCTCGTTGTAATGATGTTTGAGTTCGGCTGATATAGTCCATGGGTAAATGAAACGCTTAAACACGACTACCACGGCGGCGAGAGAATAGCTACTCGAGTAGAAAACCTGCTAGGATTAGCCGCTACAACACACAGTGTGGATAATAAGCTATAGGATAATATCACTGAAAAACTAGTATTAGACGAGGAGACGTATACGAGGATAACCATGAATAATCCATGGGCTATGCGTAAAATAATCGAGAAGCTAATAGAAGCATATGAGCGGAGATACTGGCAAACAAATAATAATACAATAGCAGAGCTGAGAAAACTACTGGAGAGAACAAATAATAACATTTCAGACCAAGAAATAATTATCTCAAGAGCTAAATGATGTAATACCTTAGCAGACCAACTGTTCCTGCCTGTTCACATTTTCCTCAATGAATCCCCAATACTTGTAGGAGCCTATTTATCCCTAGTTATTGCTAAAAGGAATAGATACGGCCACAATAATGATGCGATCCATACCCATCCTTATAATAACCGGATCCAATCCATGGAGACAGAAAAGATGTAACAGATACCATTAACGATTCTCCCTTTCCTCCCTGATCAGCTTAGTGATATCGATACGTGTTCTCCTCTTCTCAGCCCTTTTCTCGATATTGTCGAGGAGCTCAGATATCTTTATGCGTTCCTCAATAGACCTTCTAATTTCACTACTCCAATCAATAGGGTACTTTTTCAATCTCTCCTTTACTTCTCTCGAACCCTAACCAGTACAGTGTTGGACAGAGAGTCCTACACCGTGAAGAAGATACTGTATACACTAGTTTAAAGATAATAAACGCTAAGTCAGTATATTATAAACGGCTTCAATAAATACTCTTCGTAATTGCTGATTGTCGGGGAATCGAATTCTATTTATTCTCACCGATAAATGATATATCAATTAGTATGCGAGGTGAGTAGCTATTCCAGCATTCGACCTATATAGGCCTAGTAGCCTAGACGACGCCCTCAAATTCCTAGATGAGCATGCCGGTGAAGCTAAGCCAATGGCCGGAGGATCGGAGCTGTTACTACTGATTAGGGATAGGAAGATACCCGTTCCAAAATACGTTGTCGTACTAGAGCCTTTAAAGAAGGATCTAAGCTATGTTAAAGTTGAGGACAACACCGTTAAGATTGGAGCACTAACGACTCTATGGGAACTACACAACAGTATACTGGGTAGGGATAAGAGGTTCGCCGGCTTCGAAGACGTATTCCACGGATTCGCAACGATGGCTATGAGGTTCTACGCAACGATAGCAGGAAACCTAGTGTCAGCAACGCAGTACAACGATTATATAACACTCCTACTAGTCTACGATGCAAAACTAAAGCTACAAAGCGTTAACGGCGTTAGGGAGCTGAGCCTAGAAGAATTCCTAATTGATAAGAGGAAGGTAGACCTTAAACCCAACGAGTTGATCACGGAGATAAGCTTCAAGCTACCCCCGGAGAATTCCAGCAGTAGCTTCATAAAATTCGATCGTAGAAGAATACTGATCGCCGGCGTAGTTACAGGTGCGGCGTACCTAGAACTAGATGGGAATACGATCAAGGATGTAAGGGTTAGCTTCGACATGGTTCGAGAAAAGAGGATACCGGCAAGAGCTAAGAAGATCGAGGAATTCCTAAGGGGTAAGGAGCTGAGCGAGGAGGTACTCGAGGAAGCAGCTGAGAAAGTCTTACCAACCGAGATGGTGAGGATTACTGATTGGTGGACGACTGCAGAGTACCGGATGGATATGTCGAAGGTAGTGTTGAAGAGGAATATTTTGAAAGCAGCAGAAAGGATCCGTGAGGGGTGATCGTGATGGCTGTGAAAACAGTTCATGTACACTTAAAAGTAAACGGTAAAGACGTAGAACTAGATGTTCCACCAAATGAGAGGCTGATCGACACGCTGAGGTATAGGCTGAAGCTAACAAGCGTCAAGGAAGGCTGTGGAAGGGGAGAGTGTGGAACATGTATAGTAATCGTAAACGGCCTGCCGAGGCACAGCTGCTTAACATTGACAGCGGCTATTGATGGCGCGGAGATAACGACTCTGGAGGGATTAGCACCAGAGGGGAAGATCCACGCTATACAGATGGCCTTCCTAGAAACCCGCGGAGTACAGTGCGGATATTGTACGCAGGGATTCATAATGATGGCTAAAGCACTCCTAGATAAGACTCTGGATCCAAGCTACGAGGAGGTAAAGGAGTGGCTCAGCTCAACGCTGTGCCGCTGTGGAAGCTACCACTACTACTTCGCCGCCGTAAAGCTCGCTGCAAAATACATCAAGGAGGGCAAGATCTATTTCGACGAGGAAGAGGTCAAGAAGAAGTACTATATGAAAGTAGTTGGGAGGTGAGAAGTGTATGTCTAAGCCCGAATACGTGGATATAGTTGAGAAAGTATTCAGTGAGACGAAGGAGAAGAAGACTGAGGAATTCAGGGTTATTGGTAAACGAATCGTAAAATACGACGCTATACCGAAGATCCTTGGTAAACCGTTGTTCACAGCAGATCTATTAAACCTGTTCAAAGACGTAGTATTCGTATATAGCGTTAGATCGAAATACGCCCACGCATGGATCAAGAAGATCGATGTAAGCGATGCATTGAAGTATCCAGGAGTAATCACGGTCTTAACGGCTAAGGATATACCTGGAGTAAACGATGTAGGCTACGTAATACCCGACCAGCCATTATTAGCGGATAAAAAGGTTAGGATGATCGGTGACACGGTTGCATTAATAGTAGCAGACAGCCTCGAGAACGCTAGGGATGCAGCAGACCTGGTAAGCGTCGAGTATGAACCCCTCGAGGTAATACTAGACCCCTTGAAAATAGTTGAGTGGGGCGGGCTAAGGGAGAAGGAGCACACGTTAATCCACGATGAGCGTGGAAGCGACGTATTATCAAGGTATAAGATTAGGCGTGGAGACATTAAGAAGGCTGAGCAGGAGGCAGCTGTAGTAGTCGAGAACGAGTACCGCACACCAATGCAGGAACACGCTTATCTAGAAACTGAAGCAGCAATAGCAATTCCAGAGCCGGATGGATCAGTAACAGTGTACGCTAAGACACAGTGCCCCTTTGACACGCGTAAAGCAGTAGCAACAGTATTAGGACTACCCTTCAACAAGGTGAGAATAATAGCCCCACCACTGGGAGGCGGATTCGGCGGAGCTGAGGATGTTGGTAACGAGATAGCTGCTAAAGCAGCACTCGCAGCGCTTAAGCTCGGAAGACCGGCCGCGGTACTATATACTCGTGAGGAATCAATCATAGGGCATAGCAAGAGGCACCCAATGATCGCCAGGTACAAGCACTACGCTAGAAGGGATGGAACACTACTAGGAGTATGGGCTGAGATAATACTAAACACCGGAGCCTACGCCAGCCTAGGACCATTCGTCGGCTGGAGAGCAGTAGTACACAGCACAGGGCCCTACAAAGTCCCCAACGCCCATGTCGACCTAGCAGTAGTATACACGAACATGGTCTACGCTGGAGCCTTCCGCGGATTCGGAAACCCACAAGTAACCTTCGCCGTCGAGAGGCAGATGGATCTATTAGCTGAAGAACTGGGAATGGACCCGGTAGAGCTTAGGCTAAAGAACATACTGCGCAATGGAGACAGGACGGTTCATGGACAACTACTAGACCACGGCGTAGGATTAGAAGAGGCGATCAGGAAAGCCGTCGAGGCAGCTAAATGGTATGAGAAACGCAGACTATACAGTCAGCAGAAGGGATTATTGAGGCGTGGTATAGGTATAGCAGTATTCTACCATGGAAACAGTATTGGCGCTGAAGGAGCAGACTTCTCAACGGCAACCATTATAATACAGAGGGATGGAAGCATCGTATTCCGCACCGGGCTAACAGATTTCGGACAAGGCAACATACAGGGATTAATCAACATCGCGGCAGAAATACTAGGAGTACCGCCAAGCTACTTCAAAGTAGAATGGCCCGATACAGCATCCACACCAGACGCAGGTCCAACCGTAGCTTCTAGATCAACTGTGATGGGCGGTAACGCTACACTAGTAGCAGCCTACAAGCTTAGGCAGAGGCTCAACAAGCTAGCAGGAGAAATACTAGGCTGTGATCCAGATGACATCGTGATCGAAGCCCCCAAAGTATACTGCAGGAGCGACCCCAACCTAAACATGACTTGGCAGGAACTAGTAGAACAGAGCTTCTGGAAGGGAGTACCAATACAGGAGTTCGGATACTTCCGCGCACCACCAGCTGAGTGGGATGAGGAGACTGGGCAGGGAGCACCATACATGCACTATACTTTCGGAGCAATAATTAGCGATGTAGAAGTAGACATCGAGACCGGTGTTGTAAGGGTTAAGGAAGCAGTAACAGCCTATGATATCGGTAGAGTGATTAATAGGGTTGGAGCAGACCACCACGCGATCGGAGGATATATCCAGGGAATGGGCTACGCATTAATGGAAGACATCTACCACGCACCCGACGGTAGAGTATACAATACCAACCTATCAACCTACCACATACCGACAGGCCTCGACATACCGGACAAGATAAAGCCGATCTGGGTTGAGGCAGGGTTCAAGCGCGGACCATTCGGCGCTAAAGGTCTCGGAGAACCATCAATCGTAGCAATAGCGCCGAGCATCGCTAATGCTATAGCCCACGCATTAGGAGGAGGGTTTAAGGTAAACAAGGACGTTAACAAGCACCCATTAACACCAGACTTCGTCTACAGTATCATTAAAAAGCACGGATTGATCAAGAAGTATAAAGGCTAAAATATTTTCAAAAGCAAACCCTTTTTTACTCTCCTCTTCTTCTTTAACATAGGTGGTGCCCGCATAGTTGATGAATAGTAGTCCAAGCCTGAACCCATTATTTAATGAAGCAGTTATACTCTTGGAATTCTTCCTCATAGGACTAGCTGCATACAGAATATTCCTCATAGTAGTAGCAATGCTTTACCGGGACTTCCTCGAATACGAGGGGAAGGGAAATACCGCGCTACTAATACTACAGGGTGGTATAATAGGATTCCTAGTAACAGTTATCACAGTCCTAGTCTCAAAGGCAATAATAGATTTCTGGTACACCCTACTAGCATTCACGATCCTACTACTAGTCTTCCTATCCTTCCTATACTACTCTATTAGGAAGAGCGGTTGTAGCGAAGTATTAGATGAGACTAGTATTGAGGGTGTAAAGACTATATTATGCGATGAAATAGGGAATACTCCATGGTTCGACTCCTTCAATAAAACGATCTACCTACCCTTCAACGTTTACTCATACCTAAGCAGTAAAGAGACTATTTCAATGCTTATCCATGAGTATGGACACTACAAGCACTATTATTATGCATTAGTATCTAGGATCCTCTATATTCTATGGTCGGTTTTCATATTGGCAGTAGTTTCAATGATCATATTTATGCCCTACCTAGAAGCACTCCTTCTCCTAATAACACTCCTACCACTAAACATGATCGCAGGCTTGGGATTAACGATATATTCATGGATCTACGAGCACTTAGCGGATGAGACGGTAGTGAATGTCGGCCCCGGATTGTATTATACCTTCTCAACAGGCCTAGTAAAACTCGATATTCATAGAGACCCAGTACTCTACCTGATCGGGGCGGAGAATAAGGTTCCAGTACCCGACCCAGACATCTAATTCGAACTGGAAAAGCCCACTCTAACAATTATCATGGCGGAACTCTTCCGCAGCAGCTTATGGTTTCCGAAAACGATCATAGACACGATCATTAAAGGACCTAAATACAATACTCACCCACCGGTAAATTTCCGCTTCTATCATTTAGAAAACTATATTGAGAAAAAGATTATGAGGGAGGGAAGCCGGGAACCCCCCGGTTCCCACGAGTTACCCTCTCAACCCAACAATCCCAACAATTCTAGGAAGTAGTAGCCATCCATGCTCGAATAATCCAAGCCTCCCCTTCAAACACTTCTTCTCAGTATAAGAGTCTACGTTGTCAGGTTCAACGCCGGGATAATATAGTGCTACCGGAACCGGATCATCCGTGTGGGCTCCAACGCTTGGAGGAGTCGCATGATCAGCTGTTACAAGGATCGCTGTATCACTGGGCATTTTCTCGAGGAAGGGCTGCACGTAGTATTTATCGATGTCTTCTACGCTCTTCTTCTTCCTCTCAATGTCTCCATCATGCCCAGGCTCGTCGGGCCCCTTCAAGTGTACGTATACTATACCGTATTTCTCTAGGGCTTCAAGGGTTTTCTCAAGCCTTAACGAGTAGTCTTTCTCAGCATCCCCGGTAGGGGGAGGTAATTCAACCGTGTCCGCTCCGAATATCCTCCCAATACCTATCTCGACGGGCATCTCGGCTAAGACTGCGAAGGATACACCATACTTCTCCGGGAGCTTCTTAATCGAGGGCAGGCTCCCCCCAGCGTCTCTCAGCAGTAAAGCATTCCCGGGGAGTTCTCCACGCTTCCGCCGCTCAATGTTTACCGGGTGCTTGTCCAGGATCTCTACTGCTTTCCTAGTGAATATATTTGCTAGCTCGGCAGTAACCCGGGCTTCCTCGGTATTCTCGAGGGGTTCTACTGGTTTAATGTAGGGTTCGAACTCCCTTACGGCTATACTCATCAATCCCTTCCTGACATAGGCTGGATCACTATTTGAAACGTAGGGGCTTAGCTTATGTGTCCGGCTACCGATAACTACTACTGCTCGGTGCCCGATCGTTGCTTTAACCCTAGCATAACCATCATACTTCCCAAGCTCTAATCCATCGAGGGCTTTTGCTAGTTCACGGGCTTCCTCCGTACGGAGACTACGGGCAACGCGTCGATCAATGAGCCTCAAAGTCTTTGGATCAACAGTTGCAAAGTTTGCCCTGAAAGCAACCTCGTAGCCCTCTCGAACCTCCATACCAGCACCAACAGCCTCTATTAATCCACGGCCCGGATAGGCTTCGTGCGGATTATAGCCTATGATCGATATAACGGCTTCATCGCTCTCCGGCGCAACACCCTTACCAACAGTATACATCATACCACAAACGCCATTATGGGCAATCCAGTCAAGACCAGGCTTATGGGCTAGTTCCAGGGTAGTCTTAGGATCAACAACCCGGTCAGCAACACCATCCAGTACAAGATACAATAAATGCTTAACCATTACAAGACACCCCATGATCAAAGCTTTAAGCCTTCATAAAGGATACACTCACGGAGATAAATAAAAATAACCGTATAGACTAAGCACAGCTACTATTACATGATCCCGGAGGACATAGTGCTGTATAATTCCGGCCTGTTGAAAATACGGTGTCGATCGGGCACTCTTTCCAATAATTATTATTAATCAATACTTCACTCATTAACATCCTTGTAATCTCTATTAATCCGATATGTGCTGTTTCATTACGGAACTGTGAAGCTAGCAATTACCTATTCTTTCCATTCTAGTGCAGTGATGGAAGATGATCGGACTCAACCCTATAAATGACTGTAGTATTATCCAATGGAAGCCTAAAGGTAAGCATTACCTTCACCGGACCCAGCATCTACGAAAACCCTCCATCACTCTTCATATCTAGTACAACATGAGTAGCAAAGCCGGAAAAGAATAAGCAAATTTTAATGCCTGCCACCGGGCCAGAACTCAACGGCCTAACACTACTGTGAGTAGTGGATGAGGCTGAAGCCGTTCTAGCCGGGAAGAGCATTGATGTAATAATTGCAGCAATTACAGAGAGAGTATTAACCCAGTAAATCTATGCTCTAAAGCACTGCACATCAAATATAACTACTGCATTATTCATAATTAAAAAGAACAAGCAGTTATTAGCAGATACTCGTTCTGGGAGGCTCTGTTAAGCATTCCAGTCCCATAGCAGCCCCTATCTCCTCGTAGAATAGTATCCTACACTGAATACTGAGGGGTTTGAAGCAATCCATATATTTTGGAATTAAACTATAAATCATTTAAATCAGGTTCTATCCTTTAAGCCCACCTGTTCAACCGTGTTTATGAAGTATTTATGGAATGACTCTTAACCATGGTATCCTCTTGAAGTCTTTGTCAAAAGTTAGTATAGTATCGATCCCGTAACGTTTGCATGTTAACACTATTTGGACATCGTTCGGGAGTAGCTTAAATTCTCTCATTATATATAGGTATTCATCATAATCGAAGTAATCACTTGTTGCTACAATATCTAGATCCCTTAGTAGTGAAGATATTGTGTTTAATACTTCTACGGGGTAATTCTTCTTAGAGATCACTTTTCTAAGACTATATTTTCCCTTAACAAGGCCTCTCTGCTTATAATACTCATGGATTGCAACGTATAGGGTTTCATTGATCGCTATCCCTGAAATCGTGAACTGCATATCCTTATATTTATCTAGTAGATTCTCGGCTAAATCACTCTTCTCTGTTTCAAGCAGTATGCTTAGTAGAATGTTTGTATCAACATGTACCGGTTTCATTGAGCATGAGCCTCTTCCTCTAACTCTAATAGTTCATTAATCGAAGCCTTCCCTAAGACACCCCGGTATTTCCTAAGAATGCTTTTTATATCCCGCTTAACAATTACAATAACCTCTTCTCCATCCTCCAGATCCAATGGTTCCAACGGCTTTAATACCCCCTTCTCGTACCTAACACGTATAACCCTAGACACTATTGTCTCCCCACATGTATGCTATGTATATTGTAGCAATTAGTTTTTCGCATATACTTGCTAGATTAAACCTAGTATTTTATGCGGGGTAGATCTAGTTGAAAAAGGTTTTTGTAGCAAAAGCCATGGATCAACTTCTCCGCTTAGCTTACAAGGTCTTCGGGCAAGTATGGATCCCTCAAATAACTCTGTAAGTCCTTGTAGCGTCTACCCACCCAGTTATACCGGCCCTTTCCGCGGTTTCCATAAGCCCTAGCTCCATAGCCTTTAAACGTGCACGGTAAGTACCCGGGTAAGCTTTGAGGATAATACAGGGTGAAACCCTATAACTCATACTTTTCAAAAAGCAAATCTCAACAACCTCGTGGAGAAGTAGGAACTCATTACCCAATACATCATTAAACCAATGGGTCATTCTCATAAAATGGAACCCTTAAATAAGCCGATAACTCCCCGCCTAGAAACGCTAAAATATAAACTATAACGCTCCAAAACCCCTAACACATCTTTAATCAGAGGATCCAAACCCAAAAACAATCACCCCTGAGGCTTTAGCTAGTCATCATTACTAATCTGATATTCCCATAATTTGTAGCAATAATTAAAGCAGGGTTATTATCCTACTTTTCCTATAAATCATTTTATGGTGATGCGGTTATATGGTGATTTAATTGAGGAAATATGCAACCATATCTGTAAGGAGAGAAGTTAAGGAACTATTGGAGAAAGATAAGAGAGATCGAGATTGGAGCGAGTATTTAATAGAGCTTTACAAGGAAGCAAAGACCAGTCGTACAAGGAAAGCTTTCGAAGAATTAAAGAAGCTTCTTACCGATGAAGACCTTAAAAACATACTTGAATCAAGCAAGGAGTTTAGGAAGAGGTTCAAGCTTAGATGAAACTACTTGATAAGAGCATATTAATCGATTATATCAGGCGAGGAGAGTACGAAGAAGGCGCAATATCAATAATAACGTTGTTAGAAGTATTAAGGGGGGTTAGAAAGGAGAAAAGGATTAAGATAAAGGAACTATTAGAGGAAATATATGAGACATTACACATTGATAATAACGTACTGTTAAAATATTGTGAACTATACGATGCCTTGAAAAGTAGAGGTTTACTAATCCCGGACGCAGACTTGATCATTGCTGCAACTGCAATAGCAAATAATCTAATACTGGTAACTAAGGATCGCGACTTTCTAAGATTAAGGGACTATGGTTTGAAGCTTGAGTTAAGAAAGTAGTTGTTTTGAAGGAATATTGTCGTAAGCTAATATAAGTATTTGGCTTATAATAGGGATATAGTTGGGAACATATGTATAGGTTTAAATGAAAGTTTGAAAGGAAATTATTGACGAAGTTCGACTTCGTATTGGTATCCTGGTTTTCTTAGGATGACTTTAAAATTTTTCGGGCATCTACGTGTACTTTATTGCGCCATACTTCATAGAGAAGCATATATGCATACTACATGTGTAACCAATTTGTTGTCTGAACCTCTCACTATACTCAATCGTATAGGCCTCATAAATTCCTAAGTGTTTTCTCTTAATCCCCTATGAAGCAGTTTATCAGTTATCGTAGTAATACTCTACTCTATGTTTCTTCTCGGATTATTCCCATCAATCAGACGCATCTTTGCATAACATTTCTAAACCTTTCAGTTTTTGTTCCAACATATGAAGACAAAGAAGACAAATAGGATTCAATGATAATTTTTAAAATCAATGACTAAACTGCACGGAGATTTTTGCCAGTTCCAATAAGAGTTCAAAGCTATTCTTCTTCGTGAGCTTAGGAAAATCGCTCATAGGAATAATGCTGGATTAAAAAGGAGAATTAAGTCCTAGGGGATTAGAAATAGTAAAATCTTTGATAAATATGGGATTTGTAAGAGTAGATAAGTATGGTTCATACATTTTAACAGAACTTGGTTTACACTTTTTGAGAGCGTATGAATCAAAAGATCAAAGGATCCTTCATGATCTTTTATACAATAATTTTTCCAGAATATAGGAAGGTGTATGATTCCTATACTGATGGATTTAAGAAGTCTGAAAATATTCGAATAAACGATTACTTGTAATCTCTAATATGCTTAACGGTATCTGGAAATTTCTCAACGAGTTCATTATCAGCAGTATATAATATAGTGTCCCTATACATAGCTAATGCTACATAAGCCGCATCATATATTGTAATGTTTTTGCTATGAGCTAACTGTAGCGTACGCCTCTTTAACTCATTATTTAAATCGTATAGTGTAAAACCGTATTTGTTTAATGCTTCTCCAGCAATTAATAATTCTTCGAGACTGTACAACTTACTATATTTTAAAGCGTTTAAGACCTCATACTCTATTATTGATGGAGCTATTATAGTAATCGCTCTTCTCACATAATCGTTTCTAAGTCTAATCGCTTCCTCACTATATTCTTCAATAATAAACCATTTAACGATTACAGATGCATCAACAACTACCTCATTCGTCTCCATTTCTTAATAACCTCCGTAGAATCCCATTCTTTATGAGCCTTTCTACGTAGTTTTTCATTTAGGATTAATGCTTCAGCAATATTCTTCTTCTCCTCCTCCATTAATTTCTCGATAATAGCTCTACGTACAACCTCACTCCAGTTAATATAGCTGAACTTCCTCATGCGTTTCTTGATCTCGGGATCTATTCTAACAGTTATCGTGGACAATGTTTCACCCTATCAATAGTTAACCGTTATAACCGTATCAATATGTTATTACCGTTGTAACAATTATATATGTTAACATGCCAAACGACATGTAGCTTATGCTACTTAAACCAAGAATCCTGCAGTAAGTTCCCGGCATTATCTATTCAACAGTTGACGCTTAATCGTACATTGTTAAAATTATTTGCACGATTCCTCATAGATAAACACCTTGTAACAAGTGATAGCCTGGATAACGTTTCCAAAATTCTTGGGAAAGTATGGTTAGGCGGTAGGTCGAAATATATTGTAAAAATCGAGGAGTGATGATTTATTGAGCAGTAATATTGTTTGTAGACATCGAGGAAGGGTGATCAACCTACAGGTGAATAGAGGAGGGACGATAAACTTGAATTCATGTTTATGGTGTTCCTACTAGATTCATTCGATGATAGTAACGTGAACATTGTTTCGCCTTGGATAACCTCCTTCGACTTCACAAAAGAGTTAATATATCCGCCCAACGTATCATCGAGAAATTCCATAGAAATACTGGAAGGGTTATTAAAACACGGAATATACCCG
>JALWZC010000094.1 GCA_027002875.1 Desulfurococcales archaeon | reverse complement strand
CTAATTTTTATTAATGGATTAACGTATCGGGGGTTGAGAATATTTACATGTAATAGTTCTAGATCATTTTCTCTAATAATATCTTTTAATGATTCAATAATCTTTTTGTCGTAAACAGCCCTAATGTCGGCGTTTGTAATCCTTCTATATTTCTAACTTTTCCCGATGACCCCCTGCCTAGCAGTATTCTAGTAACTTTATTGCCCAGAATATCCTCGTTAATCCTCGATAATAACTCAGCATATACTTCTTTACCAAAGACCCCCTCGCCGCCGAGACTGAAACCAGCATCGTCGATAACTCCGATAGATAACCCGGATCTACTCAAAACTACTTGCCTCAGCGAAGTATTGATTTTACGAATAAATGACCTATATGTGCAGCATTCCTCCTATAAAGGACGTTTCTAGGAATAACGCTTAGCATATAGATCTCGCTTCTAACAATCAACCGGTGCAGCAGAGCAATTATAGAGGCAGTCCTTGAGAAATTATATGGCGGAATAATAGATGCCTTCCCGGCAAGCCCTAAACCGACAAGATGTTTGGCTAGTTCTTTACGCATACACTCCCCACTAATTGCAAGGCTATCCATAATAACATATGTGAATACAGCACCCGCATATTCCAGGCTTTCTGAGGCAAGGTCCTTGCAGAGTTTACTTTCAAGGTTTTTATCCAAATATATCGGGGCTACTGTGAAGACGTCATCAAGCTTAATTTCAGCTTCCTTAATTACTGCATGGGCTATCCTTACTAGTGCTTCACTTATAGGACCAGTTGCTTTAACGCTTATCCTACCATATTCTTTTGAATTAATCTTTACCCATTTTCTCCCTCGGAACAAGTGTTCATGGGATACGTAGGGTATGCCTAGAACTGTGAGCATAGTGTGTAGATCGAGGACTATAGGGTTATTATGAATCATGAGCCCTGTTGCATAGGTTTTGGATAGATCATCTATAGCGTAGAAGCCGTTTTCAAGTAATATATTAACCACATCCCAGTAGTCCCATGGATGGATCATTAAGTCAATATCTACGTCAATAGTACCAATGTTATTAAAAGTCTTAAACACTACGTAGTCGAAACCATTACTATCCAATAGATCGATAGTTTTAACTAATAATTCATCCCTATATTTTTCCCTCTCTTTGTTATTCCTTAAAAGGGATATTATTTCATTGCTGAAGCTGTATTTTTCTATTAAATCATTAAATAGGTTATAGATTAGCGGTGCGATATCATTCTCAACGATCACTCTTCTGAAAAGTCTTTTAAGATCATAATTACTTAGGATTGCTTCGAGTATCCTAGCTGCATCTGTGTAATCCCCGTCTAGTATTTTACGGATAAATACGTTGATCATGTTCAAAACTGTAGCAACCTCATATATAGCATATTAATCATTTCATCTACTACCTCGTTCCAAGTTTTTATCAGCCCGCATTTCTCGGTTTTTCGCTGCGTATTTATAGATTTCTTTAACGCTTTAATAACACCAGTTTCATTTAGAGGATCAACGATGTGAGCCTTACTGCATCCATGAAATGTCTGCCCCCACGGCTCCGCGATTACAACTGGTATACCCATAGCTAGGGCTTCAGCTGTTACAATGCTAAATGCTTCATATGCTGATAAATTAACAAATACTGTTGAAGCCGAGAGCTTCTCTAAATATTCTCTTCTTTCAAGAAAATCATAGTGTTCAATGCTTAAGCCCATCATTCTTGCTAGTGAAAGTATCCTCTTAAGATCGCTTCCCCTACCAATTAAGCGTAGCTTTATATTAAACCCTAAATCGATGAGCCTGCGAGCATACTTTACGACTAGGTCTACACGCTTGTATTTCTCTACCCTGCCAGCATACGTTATAATATGAGTGTTTGACGGTGGATTCCAGTTATAATCTTTAACGTCTTCTCCTATACCGTTCTGGATAATAACAGGTTTCACTCCGAAATCTTTCCATAAAAGGCTGGCTTCAAAAGATGAAACAGCATGGATTATCTTGATGTTTTTCAGCATCTTTTTTACGAGGAGCTTATAGATCTTCCATAGAAACCTAGTATGTAGTGTGCTCCCGGATTCATGGTAGTGAGATGTAAGAACGATCTTATCAGTTTTCCTCCTTAAAGCCTTCCATGCTAGATATGTAGAGACGGATCCCAGATTGTGTAAGTGAAAAATAGTATTGTCGGTATCTGCTCTCTTTAGATATTTGATAAAACCAGTTGATGGTATGTAGTACGCGTTTAGGGGAGTATACCCTTTAAACCTCTTAACAGTGACACCATGATAATTCTCGATACTGGGAAGATTTAGACCCGTATCAAGAGTTATAACTTCTACTTCATAACCTTTCCCGGCAAGCCTAGTTGAAATGTTTTCAACAACGTGGGATAGACCACCAGGGTAGGGTGGATAAGCGTGTGCGATCTGTACGATCCTCAATGTTGTAAACACTCCATATAAACTCTTATGGTTTTATCAGCTGCTTTATCCCATGTAAAGTTTGAGGCAAAACTATAAGCTCCAGCGGCAAGTTTATCCCTAAGGTCGCGATCTTTTATCAATTGCTCCAGTCTATCAGCCAGATCATTCGGATCACCAGGTTTAAAAAGAAGTCCATGTACGCCATCTTTCATCAATATAGGGAATCCATCTATACGCGAGGAAACAATAGGCTTGCGCCTAATCCCAGCTTCTAATAGTGTAATCGGGCCCGCTTCATAGTCTGATGTAACAACAAATATATCGATCGCATTATAGTAAATAATTAAATCTTCTCTATTAAGCCAGCCCGTAAAGCTTACTAATTCATTTAGCCCTAGTTTATTCCTCAACCTTACAAGTTCTGGTGTTAAGGGGCCCTTTCCACCGATAAGTATCTTAAAATTCTTTAACCCTCTATCCCGCAGTTTACGGGCCGCATATATTAATAGATCAACCCTTTTCCTCGCAATATGCTGCGCGCTCGTAAATATTAATACCTCATCGTCTCCTAAACCCAGCTTACTCCTAGCTTCATCCCTACTAGGCTCATTAGGCTCAGGTTTTTCAACGCCATTATAGATTACTTTAAGCTTCTTTCTTGGAGCATGATATATGGATAATAATTCTTTAGCTACACCGATCGATGGTACGATGATGAACTTACTATTAATAATATTCAAGAACTCCATTGGATAACCCATAGAAACGTAGAAAAGCGTTCTCTTAACATTATGGTCGCTAAACCCGTATCTAGCAATACCTTTTAACTCGCCGTAGCTAGTATCGTGGATAGTCGTGATCTTCCTATTGCTATAAGTCATCAACCCTCCAATGTATGGTTCTTGTATATGTAGAATATCGTAATCATAACTCCTCAGTCTCTCTCTTACGATCCTTGTTATCCTAACAATGTCAAGTGGAATTTTAGAGTCGTAGCCTAAACCAATATTTCTCCTACTAATTATCGAGCTCTTAGGCTCCACGAATTCGACAACATCGTTACTATTACGGGGATCACCAAATGCTAATACATTAACGTCAACTCCCTTATCCAATAAATGCTTTACTAAATGATACGTATGCTCGGCTACGCCACCCACGATGTGGGGCGGAAATTCCCTACCAACCATTAATACTGATAGATTCAATACGTCACTAACTCCGCTACTAGTTTTTTGAAATTATCATATATTCTATAAGGCTTTGTAGATGCCGATGTTACAGCATATATCTGCTCTTTGTATTTCTTTAGGTATTTTATAGATTCGTCGAGTGATACTGCGCCGGATGCTAATGTATTGATCGCTATAATATTAGATTTTTTAGATAATCTAAGAATCGATTCTTCTGCTGATAACTTATCCGTAGTCATTTGATATCCCAGCGGATTCATTGGGGTCATTATATATTTCAGCATTATATTGTTCCTATTCAGGAAATCTTCTAATTTTGTAATATTCCTAGTTTCAACGCCAAAATCTATACTCATTTTCCC
>JALWZC010000093.1:9836-13108 GCA_027002875.1 Desulfurococcales archaeon | reverse complement strand
TAGTGTATCGTAATGCAAAATATATACTGGATAACAATGGACATGTAGAAATGGTATACCTCGTAGTACCTAAAGCAAATGATTCTCAGGAATGCATCGATTGGGTGATAAACAAACACTTAGAGTACCTGGGGGAATACGTACCATTACACATAAACAGATACTACCCAGCACATAAGTACTATGAACCGCCTACAAGCATAAAGCTCCTACTAGATATTTATGAGAAAGCTAGAAAAGCAGGGATAAAATACGTGTATGTAGGCAATATCGGAGACACAGCATATGAAGCAACTAGGTGTCCTCGATGCGGTAAATTATTGATCCTAAGGAGAAATTACCGAGTAGTCAAGTGGAATCTCACATCGGACAATCGATGTCCGAGATGTGGGGAAAAGATAAACATTTATGGAAAACCAGTCTTGAGCTCGAGTAGGACTTCTAGGTAGATAGATGCGAAAATCTTAATACTCCACGAAGAATAGTATTTCAAATACTGGAACCCGGTCTAATGGGCCCGTCGTCTAGCCTGGTTAGGACGCCGCCCTTACGAGCTATGTTACGGGTTTGGGGTAAGACTGAGAAAGGCGGAGGTCCGGGGTTCAAGTCCCCGCGGGCCCACTAATCCTTATTTCCGAGCTATAATGGTGGCTTATATGAGGATCGATCCGGGTCCCCGGGATCCTAGTGGGTACTACATCGTATTAATTCCTAGGAAGCTGTATGGTAGGATCAGGATTCGGGGAGAATATACAGTTATGGATAATGGCGACGTATTGATTGTTAGGGTTAAGAGTAGGAGTGAAGCTGTTAGATTGTTGAGGATTATTAATGATCTTTCTAGATAAGCGCTTTCTTCCTGAACCCTTTCTTAAGCTCTTCAATAGGTAGCCCCGTGATTATGAGGGGTATTCCTTCAATAATCCCGATCCTTATGGCGAGGGGGTCGACTTTCTTAATACCGTGTAGGACTATTACGCTCGGCTTTACCGGTGATACTCGGGTTGCAACCATTACGGATCTACCCCTAGTGATCCTTGTAAAAACTACTACTCGGTCACTAGTAGCGCCCATAACTCTTACAAATTCGTTAGCAGATATTGACTGTATTGTTAAAACGCTGTCGAGTATAGTGTACCCCTTGATCGGCCTATGCTCCGTTATACTAGTTAGAGGAACGCCTTTAACTATATCGACTAGTTCGTCGAGGCTTATAGGCTCTATGAATTCCCCGATATCAATTATTCCTTCAACATAGATGTTTAATAACCGGGCAATCCTACGCGTCGTGATCCAGCCGTTTTGCGAATCATAGTCTAAAAGCACGTTTATGAATTTACGGATAAATCCCCTACCCGCAAGCCTCTTACCCCTCTCATAATCGCTTATAACACTATAGGAAACACCCATCAGCCTAGCTACATCCTTCTGCCCTAAACCGTAGAGCATACGCCACTTCTTAATACTAGCTCCGGGATTCTCGCTCCAGATAATGTCGCCACCAATCCTCTTAGCCATATTCTCAACGACGTAATCCGGAATACTATCCAGAACATCATCACCTATAAATCACTAAGAATACATATACAGTCCACTATCCCCTTAGAATTTTACCTTAACACGTTAGGGCAATCTATCACTCCATATATTACCGGGTAAAATAATAGTTTATAATAACTCGTAGCGCTTCTTCAATAGTTTCTACTCGGTGTAGAAGATTATGAAAGAATACAAACTAGAGCTTTTAAAAGACCCATACACATCTTGTAGAACTAAACCAGCTACTAGGATAGCAGCTATAGCGTTACTGGAAATGAAAACTGGCGATACACTAACAATAGAGGGTCTTGAAAGATTCTATCCTCTCGAGCGTATAAAGGAGATTGTTGAATCATCAGGTCTTATCGTTAGAACATTGGAAAGGAAAGGTGAACGATACATTATTAAAGCATACAAGCTCTAGCGATGTATCATGTATGAGCTTCGACAGTAAGCGTATTAGAAAAGATTTCCCAGAGCTCAGTAATGGGGAACTAGTATACCTCGATAGCGCTGCTTGATCTCTCAAACCCTTCAACGTGATCAACGCGATCAAATCATTTATGGAATCATCATATTCTAACGTTCACCGTGGAGTCTATGAAGTAGCACTAAAAGCAACCATGCTTTACGAAGAAGCACATTAAAAAGTAGCAGAGTTCCTTAACATTAGTAATAAGCAAGTAGTCTTTACACCACAGGGGACTACGACTGCACTGCATAGAGCGGCATTACTAATTTATCAAAACATTGATATCCCAGAGGGGTCTACTATTCTGGTAACCGGGGATCCTCATAATTCAAACCTACTTCCATGGATAAGACTAGCCCAATGGACCAAAAAATTCGAATACTACCACTAAAACAAAACGGAATACCATACTGGGAAAGGATAAACGAATACATAGATGAAACGACAAGGATAATAGCAGTAACACATATCTCTAATGTTACAGGCTATAAGGCACCCCTAGAAGAAATAGTGGAAAAATGCTAGGAAACACGGATCAATTATAGTCCTCGACGCGGCTCAAAGCATACCACATATACCAGTCGATCTATCAAAACTAGACGTAGATTTCGTAGCCTTTAATAGTCATAAAATGCTTGGGCCCACCGGCCTCGGAATATTATGGATCAATAATAGACTCGTAGACAAACTAGAACCAGCCCTAGGAGGGGGTGGAACGGTGAAAGACGTAAAGCCAATAAACAATGAAATCAAGCCATACTGGGATGAACCACCCTACAAGTTCGGGCCCGCAACATCCCCGATAATTGAAGCAGCCGGTTTAAAGACAGCAATAGAATACCTAGAAGATATCAGTATGGAAAAAGTTGTAAAACATGAGGAAAAACTAGTAGAAGAAGCGATGGAAGCGTTAAGCAGGCATAGAAGAATAGAAATAATAGGATCAAATGATCCACGAGAACACAGGGGAATAATAACATTCACCATAGAAAACACAGACCCCGATGCTATTAGTTTAAAGCCTAGATCAATGAATATAGCAGTAAGAACCGGGACACACTGTGCAAACACACTATACCACTACATAAAAAAGCCGAGGGGAAGTATAAGGATAAGCTTCTACATATAAATTGTATAGAAGATATAGAAAAACTCGATAAAACACTAAATAAGCTGGGAATACAGTAGAATTAAACACTAAGAACAAAAATCCATTCTATGAAAAACCATCCGCATACTCATTCGTCCCAGAGATCATCCT
>JALWZC010000093.1:0-9826 GCA_027002875.1 Desulfurococcales archaeon | reverse complement strand
GGCTTAGACTCTAGGAAATCCATGAAGTCAACGTTCTTCCTCGGCTTATAAGCTAATACCACGCCGCTGTAAGGCCTACCAACTTCGATAAAATCTACATCATTAAAGAAGATCCATGCAAGAGAAGCTGAACCAGCTATATCCCACATATAAACCCTCATACCAACTAAATTCCCTGAAGCGAGATTGTAGGCTACGCGGTGGAAAAAGCCAGTCTTATAGTTTCGCCCCTTATGAATGGTTAACACGATCCTATTATTTTCAACAAGCTCCGGCAGTACATCTTTATACCCCTTAAGGTAGAATACGGTGTATACTCGATCTGTTTCATCATAAATGAATAGACCATTATCTTTAACTAGATTAGCTATGTTAGCATATAAGGCTACTAGATCCCATGGTGAAAAGTGGGGTGTCGAATGCCCCCAGAGTAGTGCGAAGTCGTATTTTCTAGCTAAGTCTAGTTTTTCGAGAACGTTCCGATTAATAGTTTCAGCTTCATATCCTAACTCCCTCCTCGAGAACTCTCTTGCAATCCTTAAAGCATTTCGACGTAGATCAATAATAGTAAGCCCAGTATCTACTTTATACTTCTCCCGCAGAACTTTCGCAAAGGCAACTCCACCGATCCCAGCTCCGCCGCAAACATCTAATATCCAAATTCTATCATTAACCGATTTAACAATCTTCCTAACCCATTCATGGCTGATCACCTTCTCGAAAACACTTAACTCGTACTCATAACGCTCCCTACCCTCCTCGGTAAAGGGGTTATCGGGCCATGGATAGACAGTATATAATCTCTCCATATAATCACTGGACAAGCTCAATACTAAGCCCACCGCGACTATTATATGCTACACTAATAATTATATAACAAGATTCTGTATATTTATGTGCAAGTCTAGAGTTTAAGAAACTGAAAATTGAGTAGTGATTCGAGGGTTTTTACTAAGGCAAAAATTTATCATGAGGAGAGGAGTAAAACATACTTGTATACAGATATATACATTGATCAAAATGTTTATACAAATAATGTTTAGATCAGTGGTATACAGTGATGAATTATTGAAAATATATTCATTGATGAGGGGGGAATAAGAGTACTTACGTATACAAATCTGCATAGCTTCTGCACTGTCTTTACTATTGGTGTTTATTCTAATCCATTATGCAATGATCGCTGTAGTTATTGATGGAGGATATACAGAGGTCGCTAATGGGAGCTTCGACAAAATACTGCATAGATCTCTTCCTATTGTTAAGTTTAGAAGATTAAAAGATCGATTACTTGTATCAATGTATTATAATGATGTTGTAGAGGCTATAGCGTTTAAGCCATCGATAATTGGTGTGGAGAAAGAGCTTCTGAAGAATCCTAGAACTCATGTAGTGAGGGATAGCGGTATAGTGTATCATGTTTGGAAATATGATAATGGGGTAACAATAGTCATAGGAGATGTTGGGATCGTATATTTCAAGTATAATGATGGGCATAGCTTACCGATTAAAACCTATGATAATACCTCATTTCTCAAAGATCAGATATTAAACGTTATACAGCCGAGGCCGCATAAAGAGTTTAATTTAACGTATAATGGTACTAGTGGTGAGGAAGTAAGGATTGCTAGGAGAGGAGTTGTTTATCCCAATGGTACAGTTAAGGATCAGGGTGTTAGCGTTTCCTACGAGAACCTCTACGATATCTACTACATCTATTTAGGCGGGTTAAGGATTGTTTATCCGATAAAGATATGTGGAGTTGATCAAGAAATGATAATACATTCTAACATGTCAAACTCTATAACCCCATACTTGAAAGCACAGTATCTTGAAGCCTTCATACCCTATTCCCCTGTAATAGTTAAACGGGTAAACGTGACAGGCGAGATCATCGATGAAATAATAGGCAAGTATAGTAGGGAAGCAGGAGTTGATCCGAACAGCGTAAAGCTATACGATATATACTTAGCGATTTCTAAAGACTACAACTATCTCCTCCCAACACTGAAAATAGGATCACCGGGGAGCAGCCTAGTTATATGGTACAGTTAACACCTGAGGGTAAAATAGTAGTTTATGAAAAAGCAGTACTGGCGGGATCGCCAAGCGGCCCGGATACGGGTAGCCTAGTAGATCTCGATAAAATACTATCAAGGAACGGGGAGCTACCGGCAATTTACCCTGTTGCTGTACCAGCTACAGTAATAGTTGGAGCAATGCTGATAGCGTTCATCCTGTATCGCTGGATGCGTGGAAAGAAACGGTGATGCCCTTTAAGATCTTAAACATGTAAGTATTATTAAGAAGGCTTTGAAGTTTCTCCGTTAAAGACTAGCCTTACCGGGTTTAGTTATCCTTGTAATAATTTATTCAGTAAGCTGAGGATTTTGCTTAGTTCTTTAGCTCCTTTTGTTGTAAGAGATATGTATTTTCTCGGCCTATTGCTTAGAACGTATTTTTCTTCTACTAGGCCCTGTTTTAGCATCATGTTTAGGTGGTGTCTTAGGTTTCCCCTAGTTAAGCCTAGTGCTTCGGCTATTGTTGTGAAGTATGCTCCTTTTCTTGGTAGTAGGTAGAGGGCTATGGCTAGCCTAACTGGGTTGCTCAGCGTGCTTTCGGATATTTCGCGGAGTATCCTCGATTCTTCTTCGTTGTTTTTCAAGTTCTAAAAGCCCTCCTAATGTATAGGAATCCTGTTAGCGCCATTGAGGAGGATATGATCATTACTGAGAAGTCTTCTCCCGGTAGTGGTACATGGTTTATTAATGGTATGGATATTAGTGGTAGTCCGAATACGGTGAGCATTTCCTTATCATAGGTTCCCTTGAAGACTTTATCTATTACTATAAGTAATCCTATACCACTACTGAAGAATACCAGTGGCCAGGCCGATTCTGTGATTTCGGGTATGTATATTGAGGTATAAGCGATTAATGCTGCGATAAGCCATGATGCAAGCTGGAGCACTACGTATAGCTTCGAGTTTTCAACACGTTTGCCCAGTGCAATATTTAGTTTTTCCAATACTTTAAACGCAGAGCGTTCCTCGAGTAGAAACCATAGAGATAGGCTTATGCCTATGCTTATGCCTAGCGCTGTTTGACCCGCAACGTTTGTAACTAGTGATGTTGTTATATATAGTAGTGGTATGAAACCAGCCCAAAACACAAACGGCAGACTCCTATATACGGCCCTAGCAAAATCAAGATGCTCCTCTACCCGTTTCAAAGCCTCCCCTAGATCCTCGATTGAAGACAATGCTTAGCACCACTTAGAGTATAATCTAACGATTCAAGCTTTATACTAACACGATTGTTCGGACCACAAACTTTCTAGCCCCATTATTAACTACTTCATCGCTTCTAATCCTAACATCGAGACAGGGAACTGGTGAGTTGGTGGGAAGCATTGTTATATGTAGTCATTGATACCTTGTATGCTGTATTATTGTGGATTATAGTGTTTATACCTTCATCCGTGTTAGGGGTAGTTATCGGTTCCCGCATAGCCTCAGGGCATAGGAGGATTTTAAGTATTGGGATCGTTACGCAGACATTATTCATAGTATTATCTCTCCTCATCATTTGTCTTTTTAAGTTGGGCGATGTAATTGTTTTCACTATTGATCAGGAAAGTTTGACTGAAAGCATGGTCGTGTTTGCTCTATTACTAGCAGTATCCCTCATAATGAATTGGGCGAACAATAAATATGTTGACGATGCAGGTCTTATTTCTACGCAATTACTCGGTGAGAGCAAGGTTTTAGTTCTCACTACACTGCTAGTTATATCTCCACTAGGCGAGGAAGTACTCTTTAGGGGTTTACTCGAGGGCTATTTAATTATACATAATGATCCAGCCTACGCCGTAGTTACCATACCAGCGTTACTATTCACACTAATACATCTACAACCCTTACGGAAAAATCCCGTTTTACTAGTAGAAACACTACTAGTGGGACTACTGCTAGGTTACACGAGGATAACTACTACCTCATTAATCCCAGTTATAACGGGTCATTCAGCTCTAAACGCGGGAGGTATTATAGTTTACTCACTAATAACTAAGTGCCGCGGGAAGAATTAAAACATGTAATTGTAGCATTGGTTCTTTGCGACCAGGCGTAAGTATTACTGCTCTGCCGTTCTTCCTCACTTATTACCAAGCCATTGTCCCCAATAATGTAACTCTCTATACAAACTGATAGTCCGGAATTAGCTATGTAGATTCCTAATCACAAAAGTTAAGGATGATGAGAGAATTAACTCAAACTGATAAATGTAGTCCCGCGGGGGAGTCCTCACTTTCACGTTCACGTCTCTCTTATGAATACATGAGGAATTATCTTCTGTGGAGGTCACGGCAATGGTTCAGCTACATGTTAGTGAGTATGCTATAAAATCAATACTATTGTCTGCTAGGGAGAGCCTTGGCGATAAAGCCGTTATTATTGAGAGGTTCTACTACGACCTGGTGAGCGACCTAAATGTAACCAGTCTATCAACCGTTCACGTACACTTAGAGAAGGCCAGACGAATACTTAAGTGGATGCTTGACAACGGCGTAGAACCGGAGAAGATAGACCGCGATGTACTGACAAGATACATAATATATTTGAAAACAGAGAAAAAGTAACACAGTCAACGCTTAAAACATACATGAGGGTTCTGCGAAGACTTCTCAAGGTGCTTGGTAAAGAAGAGCTGACCAAATACATCAAGTACCCAAAAGAGAAAATAAAGCCTCCACGCCTACCCACCTCACAGCTTATCGAGAGGATCATAGGAGAGATAAGAGATCCTAGATACAGGTTAGCCATAGCACTAATGTATGAGACAAGTGCCCGCGTCAGCGAGATACTGAGCCTGCAGAGAAAACATATAGAAGAAGCTCCTCAAGGATACTATAGGATATTAATGGGGGAGCCTAAAAACGGCGAGTTCAGGATAGTATACGTTATCAAATATGCTTCTATGCTAAGAGACTACCTCATATTCATGGGAATAAACGATCCCGAACAACTATTATTCCCTTCACCCAGCTGGCCCGGCGAACCATTGCATCCCCGCAACATCGAGAAGATCCTTCGAAGATATCGAAATATATAGAGTAAGACTATATCCTTACATACTCAGACACTTAAGAGGGACCCTCCTCATAAAAGAAGGAGTGCCAGAGAGAGAATAGTAATGAAGATCCTAGGCCGTAAAGACCCGGAAATGATACAGGTTTATGTCAACCTAGTACATCAAGACGTTGAGGAAGTTATACTCAAGAAATATAGTATAAACCCAATAAGAGAAAACGTCAATACAACCATAACATGCCCGAGATGTGGAGCAACCAACCCTAAAGAAGCAAACTACTGTTAGAGACGCGCCTACCCACTACACCAACAAGTAGTCTTAGAACTTGAAATTAGAGAAAGAAAAATAGAAGAAAAGCTAACAGATTAATTCAACTCCTAAGCAAACATCCCGAAATACTTAAAGATCTCGCCAATATATAAGTTATAGTCCAAAGTTTAGTGTTTAGTCTTTTTCTAGCTTAATTCTATGACATCTGAGTTGTTCAAGGAGCTGACCTAATAAAGACGAGATACTGTGCTCGACAATCCATATTTCAAGCGGTTCTTCCCCTGTAATATAACGCGGTGTACACTCATAAATATCAAAGGGATACCTACCTATACTAATCACGAGAAGATTGTTATTATACTTTACCAGATCGTCAATGGGCATTTTGGTAAAAACCTTTACATAAATTCTCCTTTTATTACTCCAATGCTTCTGAACGTTTCTACCCAGAACCATTACATCGCCATCACAACGGAAAACTTTCAAATATATCTCTATATCCTGAATTTTGTCTTTATTATCTGTTATCTTACCACATATTGTTCCATGTAATAATACATCTGATTGCATTTTAAATCACATCTTCTATTATAAGTCAATTAATGCCAGTAAATGTTTAATTAGTTTTATGAACAGTCGAGGATCATGAATCGCTTCTGTTTGCTGAATACTTTCCTTATCATCAAGGCTTATTCGATCCACATATGCTAATTCATTATTAGCTTAGCTTAATGTGCTATTTCTTCGAGTATTTCTTCTACTTTGACCATTTGTGATATTGAAGTATTCAATCTAGCTTTTTGTGGCCTGTTATCTTTGCTATTATTTGGGATGCTACTCCTTTTCTGGCTGGATAGCCTACGAGGGCATAGTGTAGCGAGTGTGCATTGGTGTCGAGCCATATACGTGTATAATAGTGGAGTCTTTTACGGGCTTTCTCCGGAGGAACCTGAAGAATATATTTCCACTCCTCTAGGTACTTAACCACGTTGGGTATCCTGACTAGCCTGGCTGAGCCCTATGATAAGTCAAGGGCCGAGGTAGTAGATGCGTCGACGGGAGAAGTAGTAGAAGATAGAATAATTGATCAAGGGCCGGAGTGGAGAAGCTATAAACCCGATGCTAGACGCTGCCACGTAATGTACCACAAAGATCCTATAGAGCTGAGGCTCTTCCGGGGCCTGGTACCCAGGTATGTGTAAGAGGATGCCGGGTATATTATGAGGAAGCTGGGGCTCGGAGGCCGTGCAGGGGCTCTGGCAGCCATAATGTATTCTGCTAAGAGGTACGGTGTACCTCTGCCAGCCGAAGTGTTCTATTTCATTAATTCTGAGAAGAGAGCCGTCTATAGGGTTTATAGGAGAATTGTGGAGGAGCTTGGGCCGCCGGGAAGGATGGAGGATGCAGTAGTAGCCCAGCTGGCGGGGCTGGCGGTTAGACTCGGCAAACCGCACCTGGCTCCATTGGCGGTCATGCTGTATAGGAGGCTCCGGGAGAAGAACCAGGGCTATAGATCCACTACCCTGGCCGCCGTAGCCCTCGTCAAGGCCGGGCTCCCCCCGAAAGAGGTCTCCAAATACCTCGGGGTAGCCCCCTCCACGCTCTCCAAGGCATTGAAGCGGGTGGAGGCCTAGGGCATTGATGCCCCGCGTAGAAATAGTAAACATCGTCGCAACGGTAAAGCTAGAGCCGATGCCAGATCCTGGAGAAGTACTGGAGAAGATACCGGGCTCCAAGCCGGTTAAGAGGTTTCGGGGAGCAATGATAAGGATAGGTAAAACCCCTGTGCTATTCTACAAGAAGAAAATCATAGTAACCGGGACGAAAAGCCTCGAGGAGCTCGAAGACGTTATCAAGAAACTAGTCGGCATCCTCCATAGGCACGGCATAATAGTGCAGTCGAAGGGATATGAGGTAGTTAACGTAACCGCTAGGGTAGAGCTGGGACAGAGAATCGACCTAGTGGAGGCCTCCGCAAAACTGGGCGGTATATACGACCCGGACTACAGACCATACCTGGTAGCGAAGGTGAACAATACAGTAATAATGCTCACGCACAATGGGAAACTGGTGGTGCTCGGAGCGAAATCCATTATGGGTGTTCATGAAACTATTACGCTAATTAAGAAGCTGATTGTTTAATCTATCTAACCTTAAAGCCCTATACTGTCATGATTTTCTTCTAAACTCCTTTATGGCTTTTATAAATCTAGGGACAACCTCTACTATGTATTTTAGTTCTTCCTCGGTAGGTATATATCCTCCATGGAGCACTCTACATCTGTAATCATAGAGACGAGCAACTATATCCTTCTCTATCCTACTGACCTCTACACCTTTTCTCCTCATATACTGAACTAGTTTGTCTAGTTTTTCTTTAAAAGTATCCGCTTTAATTCTCAGTTCACTGCACGCTTTATTTACGCTTACCTCAAGGCTGGCCAGATAGGTTGCCGCACAAACCCATTTATCATTAAGCCCTGGCCAATCGTTTACATGAAACGATATCAAATCTATTACGGTAGTCATCGAATAATGCTTTGTTATAAAATAACCCATCTTATAAAGTCTGTTTTCAACCTTTATGTCGTGGACCTTAAGATCATTAAGTAAGGACGAGACTCCTTCGTATAATTCCTCTCTTATCTCGTCATCAGAGTATAAATAACCTCCCGAATATTTCTTCTTAAACAATTTATTGGCTGTATACTTTAAATTAAAAACATATTGTTCGAACTCGGACTTTAACGATTTAGCCAACTCCGAAAACGCCATTAAAAACGCAAAAATTACAGCTAAGCGTGGGGGAAGCCCCTGTAGAACTTTTTGGTATTTCATATAACGGATTTGACTAGTATAATCATCAATAGCATTTATAAGCTTAATCAAAGCATTAAGATCAGACCTTAAATAAGCAATTATCTTAGCAATTCGTCTCCTATTTAAACGTTTCTTCTCCAACAACCCAAATATGCTATCAAGCTCTCCATAAATCCTCCCACGAACACTAAGAAGCCTCTGATATAAAACCTCAATAACTTCTTTACCGCTCAACAATACACCAGTAAATATATTACTGAAGGAGCTTATTAATAAAAATAAAGAAACACTCAACAACAATGTATGGGCTGGGGCTCAACGGTTCGTTGAAGAAGTGCTAACTGGAACGTATTTTAGCGTCGCTTAAATCGTATTACACTGTATATAATGCGTAATGATATTAAATATTATTATATGTTGTTCTGGTGCTTAAACAGTGTGGTAAATTACACTGTATATGGTATTTATACGGTGTCCGGTGCTTAATTCTCGCTTTATTTATCTATACACTTCCCCATGTAGTTTTAATACACCGAAGAGTACACTCCTGTTTATATCTGTGTTTATACTTCAGTTTATACTCTGAGAACGAGACACGCATGTATTAGTATACTATGCGGAGCATACTACTCTACATCATTGATAAGTAACTATGGAATATGTTGATGGAGTGTTAATGGTGGTTATATTGAAGGTTGTCCAGAGCATTCTCGGCTACCTAGCGGAGAAGGAGGTAGCGATGCCCATACAGGTGGAGCGTGACCTGAAGATTTCTCGGTATTTGGTGTTCGGCTCCCTGATAATCATGGAGGAACTCGGCCTCGTCGAAGCAATTGCTAAAAGGGCGAACTGGAAGCTCTACAGGATAACCGGTGAATTGGCGTCCCGGTATGGTATGGCGATTACATCTGGGATCTCCCGGAGAGGCTCCTCGCTGTTATCAATCCACGTCCATACTCCGAGGTCAAGCCCTAGTTCCTCATGATCCTACTGATAGCTTCCTGGTGCTCGGATCCTCCAGCCCTCTCACCATGGCTGTCCGGGAAAGTCTTCCTCTTACTAACCTGCTCGTCAATAATGGGTTTTACATACGTTTCAAAGAACTCTTTTAAGCTGTATGGTGTAATGCCTTCATCCTTTAACGATTTCTTAGCTCTCTTCAGAGAATCCCGCGAAGAAAATACTATAACATATTTTTCATACTCAAGCTCAGAGACTTGTTCACTATTCAAACCAAGAATTTCAACAATACGCTTTACAATAGCCTCCACGCGATCTCCACTAGACTTCTTCATAATAGCTTCAACGATATATCCGCTACTTCTATAGGTTGATGAGATTTGCCAAAGTTTAATTAAAGTTAGTTTATATTCTTTAAATTTAAAACTGTATTCCTATGGAGAGCATAAAACAATAAATGAATTCTACTATTAAAGTTGTCAATATAGAAATCTTAAGATCACTCGTAAAATAAAAAATTAGTTCTAGCTGTATTTAAAAATAGGTTGTATTTCATTTTAATTTTGTTCTGAAATAACTATCTCCTAAATATAAGCTCGTCGGATTTAATTGTATGGCCTACATCTCTATACCATTCTATATTCCCCATAGAAGGTAATTCACTGATGGGTTCAGTAGTGCTGTAT
>JALWZC010000092.1 GCA_027002875.1 Desulfurococcales archaeon | reverse complement strand
GTGTAATCATCACCCAAACTCAAATATTGTGTAGGAGTTTTCATTAGTTCTTCAGAGAGTTGTTCAAGTGTTTCTTTAAATAATTTAGGCGGTACTGGTTTTATAAGGTACTTCGTCAGTTTAAGCTCCGTAGCCTTCAACAGTTTTTCTTTTTCTGTAAAAGCTGTGAGCATTATTATTTTTACACTGCTATCTTGCTCACGAATTTTTTTTGCAACAGTTAATCCATCAACCTTAGGTAAGTTTATATCAAGTAAGAGTACATCAGGGTGATGTTTAGCGTACTGTTTTAAAGCTTCTTCTCTTGTTTTTCCATGCATTATCAAGACGTTTAATTTATACTCTAACAGTTTATCGCCATACAAACCATATTTTTCTCTAAATATCCTCCTAAGCATCTCCTCGATCTTCTCGATTCTTAGTGCTTCTTCCTTACTAGGTTTTTTCAGTGGTGCTTCCCTGATCTTTTTATCTATTTTGTCGAACTCGTTAAGCAGCTCTTCAATTCTAGTTTTAACTCTTCCGCTTCTAAGGTTCTTTATTATTTGGAAGTAGAAACCAGATGTTGCAATTATTAATAGGTAAATCATTACTAGGTAAATATCGGCTATTGACATATTATTCAGTTTAACCGTAAATAGTCCAATGAGTGCTCCTATAAATATCGATAGATACGCGTACATATTGTTGATTCTAGACAGTATTAAGCCGGTTAAACCCAGTAGTGCTACAGTAGCGTCTATTATTGATGAATTTCCAGTAACGTATAGTCGGTAAAAGTACGCAATTATAAACGTTACAGCAGCAACATATATTGGGACGGAAATCGTTAGTTTTGACTTGAAAACTTCTCGATTCGTGGTTTTTACGTAGTTTTTAATAGCCGTAATAATTTCACGTGTAATAGATCTTATGTCTTCAGACGTAATATTCTCCTTTTCCCTGCTTAATATGAATACGGCATTATTAAGCATCCTTAATAGTTTTAATGAGGAATCAATATAGTTCTTAGACATTATCAGGGGCTCGTTGATCATCTTCAAGTTTTCTCTTTCCCGAGTTAATTCTTCGACCAAAGACTTTATAGCTGGTTTACGAGAAGAGTAGTCTTGGAGGAGCTTGGAGAACTCGTCAATCTTTGATAATATGCGTTCGTGTATGCCGTAAATACTCCTCGCGCTAGGCTTCAAGTCGAACCCTCCATGTTCGCCTACAGTGTGGTTAATCAATCATATATATCCATTAATATACTCCTAATAAATCGTGGTGATGAAAAGGTTGTACCGCTGAAACCTTAGGGGCTGGGGTTGATGAAGAATTCAGCGGCGACTGATCAATGTGTGGAAAACTCATTAATCCTCTATAGTATATGAATTCATCAATGATAATATTATTAGGAGAGGTGTCGGTGATGGGGATAGAGATCAAAGTCGAGGTTCCAAGACCTAAGAGGATTGGTGCTCATAGCCATATTCGAGGACTAGGCCTTGATGAGAAGGGGAAAGCGATCCCTGTTGCCGACGGATTAGTTGGCCAGGTAGAAGCTAGAGAAGCGGCAGGCATAGTAGTAAGGATGATTAGGGAGGGTAGGATCGCTGGAAGGGGGATACTATTCGTCGGACCTCCGGGTACGGGAAAAACAGCATTAGCAATTGCGATTGCTAGAGAACTTGGCGAAGACACTCCCTTCGTAGCCTTAAGCGGCTCGGAAATATATAGTAGCGAGAAGAAGAAAACAGAAATTCTAACCGAAGCCCTTCGCAGAGCGTTAGGAGTAAGGATCAGGGAGAAGAGAACGGTTTATGAAGGCGTCGTTAAGGAATTGAAAATACGCAGATCTAGGCATCCAATGGTACCTTACATGGTTATACCGCGTGAGGCAAGGATAAGACTTGCGACAAAGGATGATGAAGTAACATTAACGGTCGGCGAAGAAATTACTCATCAACTACTAGAGATAGGTATACGTAGAGGAGACGTAATATGGATCGATGCCGAGACTGGCCGGGTATTCCGTGTAGGGAAAGCTAAGGGTTTCGAAGAAGCTAGATACTATGATATCGAGACGCATAAACTCGTAGAAGTACCTAGAGGACCCGTTAAGAAGGAGAAGGAGATCGTTCGAACATATACTCTACACGATCTAGACTTATATGTATCGGCACAGAGATCACTAATAAGCTTCTTCACAATAGGTGTCGAAAAAGAAATCCCGCCTGAAGCGAGGAGAGAAGTCGACGAAATGGTTAAGAAATGGATTGATGATAAAAAAGCCGAGATAGTGCCGGGGGTATTGTTCATAGATGACGCTCACATGATGGATATTGAAGCGTTTAGCTTCCTCTCTAGAGCTATGGAGTCAGAGTTTTCACCAATAATAATCCTAGCAACTAATAGAGGGCTAGTAAAGATCAGGGGAACCGATATAGTATCGCCTCATGGAATGCCCTTAGACCTACTGGACAGGCTGTTAATTATACCGACAAGGCCATACAACGCCGATGAGATAAGGGAGATCATAAAGATCAGGGCTAATGAAGAAGAAGTTGAACTAGAAGATGATGCATTAGAGGAACTAGTAAAGATAGGCGTCGAGACAAGTCTAAGATACGCGGTACAGTTAATGGAGCCTGCAAGAATCATCGCGTTAAACAATGGTAGGAGTAAGATATCAGTGGAAGATATAAGGAACGCGAGAAAGCTATTCATAGATGTATCGCAGAGCGTAAAATACTTGAAAGAGTACGAAGAGAAGTTCCTAAAGATCTAGGCGTGAAGCGTATATATCGTGAAGGTGTGTATTTTAATTGAATATATCCGATCTTATCTCGAAACTAGTAGATTTTTATAGGAGAATACCTCCACATGGGCATATTTTTGGTTCTATGACCACAATTCCAGATCCAACATCTCTCTATGCTTATCAATTATTCATTAGAACTAATTCTGCGGATCCTTCAACTTTCAAGATAGTGGGAGAACTTGAAGATATTCTTGTAAAAGATATAAGTGAAACACTGTACGGTAAACCTTCCACTGGTAAAGTTTTAAGTGGAGGAACTGAATCAAACATTATCGCAATCTACTCTGGGATAAGCAAGTATAAGTCAAGAACAATAATAGCACCCGATACGGTGCACGTATCGGTGGATAAAGCATGTGATCTCCTGAACTGTAAATTAGTAAAAATACCAACTAGAAACAAACCCGTTGAGCCGAGTATAGTTGAAGACTATGTCAGGAAATACAAACCATCAACACTCGTAGTAACAGCGGGTACAACCGAGCTCGGAATAATAGACCCTATAAAAGAATTATCAAACATAGCTACAGAATATCCTGTTTGGCTACATGTAGATGCAGCGTATGGAGGATTATTAATACCATTCCTATATAGGCATGGTTATATATCAGAAGACCTCCGATTTTACAATGGAATCAGTAGTTTATCTGTAGATTTCCATAAATATGGTTTATCGCCGATACCCTCTGGGCTATACATAGTTGGGGAACCTAATGATTTAGATTATGCATATTTTAAATCCGAATATATGCCTACTGGTAAAACATTCGGCATCCTAGGTACGAGACCCGGAGGTTCTGTTCTTGCTATATGGGCTGTTTGGGAGAAATACGGTTATCAGGGATACGAGAAAATAGCCTTGGATAAGGTCGAACTAACAAACTACCTTGCAGATAGGCTACGAGAAATCGATAAATATGTTGTCTGGAATCCAAACCTAACAATAATAAATATACGTCATATTCGCTTATCAGTTTATGAATTTATTGAAACCCTTGCCCATAGAGGCTTCTATTTGTATTTATCGCCTAGTATAAATGCTGCTAGAATAGTCATAATGCCCCACCATACGAAAAAGCATGTAGATGAATTTATAAATGTATTAGAAGAAATCGAGTAAAATCGATGAAAACATGAATATGAGAGTTGATATTAAAGCTATTACATTATAGAATTTCTGCTTTAATGGAATATGTTTTGTTTTTATAATTGATAA
>JALWZC010000091.1 GCA_027002875.1 Desulfurococcales archaeon | reverse complement strand
CCGTCGGGTGTTACTATTACTACTGCATTGTCTTCGAAAGCAACCCATGTACCATCGGGCCTCCTAAAAGGCCTCTTCTGCCTTACAACTACTGCTTTAACTACTTGCTTCCTCATCTCCGGCGTACCTTTCTTAACCGATACTACTACGAGGTCGCCTACTCCGGCAGGGGGTACTCTTCTAAGCCTGCCCTTATATCCTGGTACGCCGATAATCTTAACTAGTTTCGCACCACTATTATCAGCTACCTTGACATAAGAGCCTACCTGAAGGCCCGTAGCGATCCTTTTCCGAGCCTTACCCTTAAGCTTTTTAGGCATTACTCTCCACCAGCCCTCTTAACTACTCCAAGTACTACGAAGGAAACTGTTTTAGAAAGTGGGCGGGTCTCACCAATAACAACAACATCCCCCTTCTTAGCATTGATGCAGGGCGGGTTATGTGCATGTATAAGCGTGTGCCTCTTTTCGTATCGCTTATACTTTTTAACATAGTATAGGTAGTCGTGTCTAACAACAACAGTTCGATGCATACTATCCTTTACAACAACACCCCTAAGTATCTGCCCTCTAACCTTAACGTGCCCATGCCATGGACACTTAGGGTCGTCACACGTCTCCTTAGGCGGCTCAATTCCCGGAATACCTATATTTCTAGCCTTCATCAAACCATTAATCACCTTTTACGTATCTTTTTCAGCCTCTCTTCTGGTCTAGCTAAAATCCTTGCCCCCCTAATTATTACTTTCTCCCCCGTTGGGAGCATGAATTCAAATACTCCATGCACTTTATAAATCCTTATTCTTCTACCATTATCTTTCTCGATTAATAGTGTTTTCATAGTTTCATCAATAACCAAACCTTCTAAACCAACAATGCTTGGATCAGGATATTCGAGCACTTTAATCCTCAACCCTATCAATTCATGATATAAAAGGTTCTTACGAGAATGCTTCAATTAAATCACTATGGGTTAGTAGCTGATACTTTGAATTAATTGTTAGTGATGACCTGCAAGGAACTGATTAATGGGTAAAATACTATTTTATTACTCCCTCTTAATCCCGAGTTCTTCTTCCCGAATGATAGTTAGTATCCTTGCTATATCCCTCTTAATGTTCCTGATCCTTGCATTATTTGTAAGTGTTCCTATACGTGCCTGTAGTCGCAGCTTTAATAGTTCTAGTCTTAACTCGTTAAGCCTCCTAATCCTATCCTCCATACTCATCCTCCTAATCTCGTCCGGCTTCACCGTTCACCACCCTCCTTTTCCTCCTCTATTTTTTCTCCAGCTTCTCCTTCTACTGCTTCTTCCTGTACTGTTTTACTCTCCGGTTTAAGGTCTACTAGTTGTTCCGGCGGAATATTCTTGATCTCTATGTAGTCTGGCGGTCTAATATTGGGTTTCACAATTACTACTTCAACACCATATACTCCTCTCTTCAATAATGCTTTTCCAACAGCTCTATCGACAATATATTCTACTAGGTCGCCAGCTTTATAGATCTTTCCTGCTTTTAATTTCTCGTATCTCGCCCTCTCGCTACGAAGCTTACCGCTTATCACGATCTCTGCTCCAACAGCGCCAGCATTCATTATCCTCCTCAACATAACCATTGCAACCCTTCTATACGGTATTTCTTTCTCTAGTGCGCGTACAATTCTGAAAGCTACTACTCTAGCGTTTAAGTCAGGGTTTTGTACTGGTAGCACTGTTATGTTTACGTTTTCTAAGCCGAAGTGTGTTTGTAGAATGGTTGTTAGCTTCCTTATAACGCTTCCACCCCTACCAATAATCCTCCCCGGATACTCCGCGTAGATAACCGTCCTCCACCCGGTAGGTGTTTTATAGAGTTCTACTCCTGCGTAACCTGCATCTTTAAAGTAGTTAGCTAGGAATTCATCGAGCATAACCCTTTTCAAACTATAATTTATAAAGTGCTCTTTAACCCTGGGCCCAGTCATTTCTTACCAACCTCTTCAACTATTACCTCTACATGTGTTGTCCTCCTATACTTTGGGGTTGCACGTCCAAAGGCGCGGGGCATCCATCTCTTCAGAGTCATGCCTTTATGTACACCTATATGCCTGATCACTAGTTTCTCCTTGTCAAGGTCTTTATTCTCCGCATTAGCTTCTACGTGTTCAAGCAGTTTTAACAAGTAACGTGCAGCTTTAACCGGGTACCTACCAATAGGCCACTTATACTTACCCGCTAACCCGTGGCGATGCCCTGTCTTACCCTTATATCGTTTAACCGGTATTGCCTCCTTCATATTGATCACGTTTTCTAGAAGCTTCTTAGCCTCCTCCAGCTTCATACCCCTAACGACGGCTGCAACTTCCCTCATATCCTTAACCGATACGGGTATGTCGAACCCTACGCCTTTAGCAATCTTCGATTCGTCTCGGACTTTGTATGAGTAGTGCCATGTCGGCATGTTTTAACCACCCTTACTTTAGTGATACATACATACTGCTACGGGTTGCTTTAAGGCCCGGCTCACCGTGTTGTACTTTCTTTGTCGTTGGACTGAATTCTCCCAGGTAGTGCCCGATCATTTCTGGAACTATCCTAACCGGTATGAATTCTTTACCGTTATAAACCGCAATAGTTAAGCCGACCATTTCTGGTAGTACGATCATGTCTCGTACATGGGTTTTTATAATTTTCTTACCCTTCTCTTTCTGCATACGATACTTACGTATTTTAGCTAGAAGCTTAACCTGTGCTCGAGTCAAGCCTCTGCGAAGGCTACGCCTAGCCCTCGCTGGGAATAGGTTTATTAATTCATCCATAGGCATATTCAGTAGTTCCCGCAGCGTCCTGCCCCGATACTTAAACTTCTCCCACTCCGGCGGTATCTCTATCTCTATCGACAACAACTACACCTCTCCCACATACTACTCCTCGAATACTAATTATTACTAGTCATTTATTGTTTTCCCTAAACATGGATAATACGTAACCGTATTTTAAGGTTTAGGTACTGGGTTCTTACCCTATTAAGTGTTTTATGAATCGAGGAGTTAGTTTGGGTTCAATATATAGTCTACAACCCATTTTCACTAATTTATCGGCTAGTACCGGATCGTGTCTTTGAGGAGTTATTATCGTTACTTCTACCTGTTTGTCTAGTATTCTTCTCGCCTGGATTGCCGGATCCTCGTCCGGAATTGTTTGTATTAGATCACTGAACACGACAACCCTATCACCAGGGGTTACTAATCTATAAACAGTTCTTAACGCGTTAGTTATATTAGTGTAGCCTGTAAATCCCTTCAAGTATACTTCCTTGAGGAATCTTACAAGTAATTCCCTAATAGTCCTCTTAGATGATTTGAAGACTATGGCTTCCCTCGAGAATAAAACAATATATTTTGAAACCGGTAGGAAGTATGCAGATGATAAAATTGCCCACGTAGAGAATTTCAACATAGAGCCACTTGTATCAATTAGTAAGTGTATTCTATTCATACGCCGTCTATCCCTTCTAGTTATCTCATAGTTGAGTCTTACATAGTTGTATATAGTCTTTCTAAGATCAATAAGCCCTTTAATAGGAGAATACTTGTACCTACCTACGGGTTCACCGATCCTCTTCATAGCATTTCTTAAAACAATGTAACCTATTTTAATAGCTCTATCAATCATTTCTTTTTCAATAACTCCCCTCTCTCGAACAAGTTTGGATATAGTTAGGGCTAGATACTCGATAAAAAATTCCGGCTTCCTCCGGGAAAAACTGTGCAATAGTGATGTATAATCTCTACTAATCATTGATTCATAGATTGGTTTCAAGTCTGGATCAAGCTGTTCGGGATCGATTTTAGAGAGTAGATATTCCGCATAATCTAGACGGGCAGGGTCGTTAGTTATTAAGTAATTAATAGTCTCGCCCACCGCTTTTCCAAGTAGTATCTTTGCCTTAAGCCTAGGCTCTTTAATTTTGACGTTAAGACCGGATAATGTATATATGTCTAGTTTCGACATAATGCTCCTTATAGATCTTTTACTCATATTCCTTGATATAATCTTACGCCTCTCATCGATCGGGATCCTATAT
>JALWZC010000090.1 GCA_027002875.1 Desulfurococcales archaeon | reverse complement strand
AAGGAATACAGGGCATTTGTTGACGCACTCTCCGAGAAACCTATAAGGAGAGGCTATACGATCGAGATGCCCAATCCTCCATGGGGACCTATACCGGATGGGGGAGGAGGGGGGATTGTATATGATGTTTTCGAGAGTAGGAATTATGCGGCTAATCCGTTTAATTATTCGAAGATCATATTAACTAGCGACAACGGAACAGTTACAGTTCCATTTTACATTACCGATCCAAATACTAATATAGATGATGATCTAATAGCAACTGCGGACGAATATTTAACGGTCACAGCAGTCGAGAAAAACCAATACTCTGTGTATAGGACGATTAAAATAACCTTTATGGGTGAAACAAACACGTACACTATTCGAGGAGACAAAGTCAATACTATTACTATACATCGCGGGAAACAATTATCTGGAAGAAGCGAACTGGGCCAAGAACAATACGTAACAGTAACTATAGAAGGAATAACGAGTGATCAATGGATCATTAAGCTTTCAGCTGCATTCTTTTTCGATACCGATAAACACGCGTTGAATTCTCACATGAATAAATACTTAAAACTAGATATTCTACCCATCGATACGCAGGGAATAAATTGGATGATACCCGTATACGATAATAATCCGGACACACTGGATGCAAACTATACCTTCTATATTCAAAGCTTCCCAGAACTAGCCTATCCAATGAACCCGGACCTACTAATAAAATCGTATAATATAACAGTTTACGTAGACCCAGCAAACTATTACGGTTCAACATATAATTTAGAAATACAGATCGGGAATAATTTGATATCAAAAACAATAACCGGGCCAGGAACCTATACTTATAACTTTAAAAACGTATACATTGCACAATACCTTGAAAGGCATGAACCAGTACCCGTGGTAGTACATGTAAAGTTCATACAGATCGGGCAACAAGCCCGGAATACTCATATGGAAACATTCTGGTTATCGGGATCGCCTGCATTAATCGTGATCAGGCCCTGCTTTGAAAGATTTATAGGAGAAGATGGCTACGCCTATACATCCCTATTCTCCGACTCGTGGAATAGATGGACAAGCCAGACACGTAGGGAGATAGCTTCGGGTATCGCTGGATATGCCCGAGTACAATTCCATGCGGGGGCATGGGAGAGCCCGACTGGTACAGCACTTCACAATATGTTTATTAGAACAGATATAATAAGCCTAGGTGAGCCTACCAGCGGTGACCCTTACGAGAATACCATCCGTATACAGGTTACACCCTTCGGAATCGATACTGAACACTTATATGACTACAATGGAAGTTACGGTTACCGAGAACCAGTAATTAAAAAGTTAGTAATAACGTACCAAAGTAACTGGATTGATTCAATCTCTAAAGACGACATTTCAGCATTGAAATTTGATCCGGGCATTGGTGCTAGCTGGCCCGATATAAGCTTAGAAGGGTTACTAGGACCACTTGGTAGTGCTATTTTCAGTAAAATAATTTCAAACTTAATATCATCAACAGTTAGTGATGCAATAAATTACTTCTTAATGGGGTATAGATATCTTAAACACTACTTAACGGCTGACGTAAATATTGAAACAGATGGGAAACATACTTTTAAGATAACATATGAAACCAATACTGGGACAGCTAGTCCATTTCTATTCAAAGCAATAGTATCTTCATCTAAGATTCCGGATAGTTACGCAGGTAAATACATTTATAGCTACCTAACCATACAGGCTACAATTTATGAAAACGGAGATTATAGTCAATCATACGTCATTGAACAAACAATTCCAATTAAAAACTATGTTATATGGTGAGAAAACAGTGAGAATAACTCTTTTTTCAATTAAAACTAAAAAATACATTTTTCTTTTATTTTACTGGATAACCGCTATAATTCTCTACAACTGGTATCCATTCTATACTAATCCGCCGGAGTCTAGTATTCATCCGTGGAGTTCTAATTTTGTATTTTTCTATTTATCTATATTGACTGTAATATTTGGATTATATACTTTTTATATACTTTATCTTCAAATAGGGGGAATTTTAAAGTGGAATACTAGTTTAGCCTTTAGAGGGTTCTGGAAAAGAATAGTTTTACTGGTTTCATTGCTTTCTATTCCTATTATTGTATATGTTGTAGTATACTTATATACAATGGCTGTCCTTTACTATTACAAGCCCCTTAATCTCGAGCTGGTTACATCGTTTTTTCCGGGAGCCGTTTATGAATTATTATTTGCCGCTATTATTTACTTAGTATCTCCCATGATCTTCTCTTTTATAGTAGCTTATTGGATTTATGGCTTTAAGAATTTGAAAAAAGTACTAGTATATTCGTTTATCTACGAAGTTGTAGCATTAGTTGTTTTTATTATTGGCAATCTTATTGGGAGATCGCTTGATCTACTCCTAACGTATCTTACCGGGAACCCTTTTAGTGCCCTTGTTTATTTTAGAGGGTTTAATAGTGGATACTACGAATTGCTTAAGACATCGAGGAGCTCGGCCGAGTTAATACTTAAGAGCATTCCCTCGTATGGTAGGCTTTTATCGATTACGATTGATAGCATTCTTCTCGGCAGGTTTCTCTGCTGGGTTATCCATAGACTAGGCTATAAATAGGATCAGGATAGTTTCTCTGTTTAAAAATAATATTTAAGTGTATTGTTTTTTATTCTAGGTGTATTGCTTTGTAGAAGGCTATTAGGTCTTTCTTGAACCTTTCCGGGTAGTCTAGGTAGGCTGGGTGTTTTGCATTTTCATATATTGTTAGTTGTGCTTCTAAGTGTTCAGCTAGCTTCCTGAGCTCGTCTAGGCTTACTACTCTGTCTTTACTGCCCCAGACTATGATTACGGGTATTGTCAGCGACTTGTATTTTTCGACTAGTTCCCTTTCTAAACCGTTTACTGGTGCTATTAGGAATAATCCTGCTACCGGGTGTGTCGTTGCGTATTTTAAAGCTATGTATCCTCCTAGGCTTGCACCAACGATTAACGGCTTGGTCCCGGGGAATAAGCCCCTAATTATTTCGTGAACGACCCATATGTTCTCACCGGGATCCCTGCTCCTAGGGCTGCAGACGCTTCGGGCTCCGTAGGGCATGTCTATAGCTGCATAGGGGATCTTCTCCCTTTCCAGTTCATCTAGTACCCCTATATCCCTCCAAACGTTGCTAGTGAAGTTGTAGCCGTGTAGGAATATGATCGGTGTGCCGGGTACTTGGTTGTAGATAATCCTACACCTATAACGTCCCAGGTTGAAGGGTTCCTCCCTCAAATATTATACACCATGATATAATATGTCAGGAGCGGGAAAAATATATATAGGCTCAGGGAGAGAAATTATCTGCTCCACTATTTCATCGTTATGCGGGTGAGGTATGTGCCTCTTAAAACATGGTATGAAGCCGTTTCAAAATTCATAATTCCCAGCCTACGAGCACTTATAGCAGAGGTTTTAATTAAGAAGTATGGTTACACACAGGTCAAGGCTAGTGAAGCCCTAGGAGTTACACAGCCAGCTATAAGCAACTACTTATCCGGTAAAAGGGGCCGGAAGGGCCTCGAAGTTCTCCGAAGCGATGAAACAGTTATGAAAGCCGTTGAGCGGATAGCATACTGTATACACAAGAACGCACTGGGATGCGTAAACGATGCACTAGACAGCCTACTACTATACATTAAAAGCAACCCGAAAATACTCGAAAACCTGCTGTCAAGAGAATATAGGGACATGATAAAGTACTGGGCTAAGAAATAACTACAAGAAGCCCCCTTCCCACCCCTCCTCAGCCCGAAACGCTAAAGCCATTTATTTTTCCAAGGATACTTTTAATACGTTGAAATACTCGTTATCAATCCCAGTTATCACTGGATTGTTAATGGGTTGATCGGTTTGAGTAATACCAGGCTTGAAGGACACGTATTACTTGAGCCAACAATACCGGGTTCATCAACACTATATGTTATAAAGAGGATCATAGCCCATAAGAAGACTAAGTACCAGGACGTCCTGCTAGCAGAGCTAGAAGGCTTCGGCCTCGCACTCGTTATAGACAACTATATTCAGAGCACGCTCAGCGATGAATACCTCTACCACGAATCACTAGTGCATCCAGCCATGACGCTACACCCTAAGCCGGAGAGGATATTAATACTGGGGGGAGGCGAGGGAGCTACTCTAAGAGAAGTATTAAAGCATCAAACAGTTAGGGAAGCGGTTATGGTTGATATTGACGGTGAGATAGTGGATTTTGCTAGGAAGTATCTGGGAGCAATACATCGTGGATCATTCGAGGATCCACGGAGCAGAGTCATAGTAATGGATGGTAAAAGGTACGTGGAGAAAGCCGTTGAGAAGGGTGAGAGTTTCGACGTCGTCATAATGGATCTAACGGACCCGTACTCGAGCGAGGTAGCAAAACCACTATACAGCGTTGAAACCTTCCGGGAAATATATAAGCTGATAGGTGATGAAGGAGTAGTAGTTACACAAGCCGGCAACACGTGGTTCTACGGAGACGCCTACAAATATGTCCTCGAGAATATGAGGAAGGTATTCAGCAACATCCTCGAATACTACGCGTGGATCCCTAGCTTCACATATACAAACAACTACATCCTGGGAAGCAGTAGCATAGACCCCTCCAGTATCAATGGGGAACTAATAGATAAAAGGCTTAGAGAACGCGGAGTATTAACGAGGTTCTTCAACGGCCGAATCTATGAGATATTCAAGCTACAGGAGCCAATTTATCCCTAAAACACTCCTGGGGAGGGGACTACTGGGAGAGTTGGAGCCCCTAATAGTTTTCGATAACGTATCAGCCGGCTACAGGGTATTGAAGGGTTTTTGGAGCTTATTCCCCCGTGTAAGACTTGTTCTACATAATGTATCCTTCACGGCTTACCCGGGGGATAAACTAGCAATAATCGGTGAGAGCGGGGCTGGTAAGACTACTATTATAAAAATCCTGCTGGGCCTGTTGAAGCCGGTTAGTGGTAGAGTACTTGTTTTCGGCAAAGACCTCTACACTTTAAAGAGCTCGGAGAGGATGAAGCTTTACAGGAGGATCGGCTATGTACCACAGGATCCCGGCAGGAGCCTTGACCCAAAGCTCCAGGTAATAGATATACTGGCAGAACCCCTCGAAGCCCAGGGTGTTCCCTGGAGGATTATTGAGGATAAAGCTAGGAAGGTTATCGGCTTCGTCGGCTTAAGCGATAAGGTGTTGGACATGTATCCAGACCAGCTTAGCGGGGGTATGCAGCAGAGAGTATTAATCGCCCGTGCATTGATCCATGATCCCGAGGTATTAATACTCGATGAACCAACATCAGCCCTAGACGTCTCGATACAGGCTCAGATAATCAAACTGATAAACAAGATCTATGAAGCCCGCCGCCTAACACTAATACTTGTAACACATGACCTCGCCGTTGCACAGTACATTGCTGATCGGGGAATAGTCTTGCGGAAAGGCATTATAGTCGAGGAGGGGGCTTTGGAGGAGTTGATCAAAGAGCCGCGTAGTGAGTATACTAGGTTGTTGGTAAAAAGCTATATGTTTGAATAAACTAGATCAAGCCCATGCCTGAAAGCTTCTTCGACAAATACTCCTTCAGCTTATCAGTAGCCAGAGTCTTATTATCATAGTCCACATAGTCCATTGAGGAGAAGCTGAATCCTCCCAGGCTTACTGTTCTAATATCCCGTTTAACCCTTGAGAAGAATCCCCCCTTCCTCTCAACTATGTAGGATAACTTGATATTTACGCTGACATCTTCCTTCCTCGACACCGTTAACAGTACTGGCTTCTTACCCTTACCCGTATACCTGATCATTATCGTTAGCTTATCCGGGATTACATTGATTATTTTCTCCCTATCCTTCGGGCTGTAAACCCTCATTATCTCCCGGTCAATAATGTGTTTAACCTTCTCTTGATCCATTACAGCCATGTTTACAACGTAGTAATCCCCAGATTCTCCCTGCCCCATACCCCTATATCCGTTCTCGGATAATATCTCGGTAATAGTGTTAGCGACGAATTCGTCGAAGTCTGATAGCATTTTCTCGAACTCTAGTTCTTCCTTGATCGTGTCTAGGGCTTTACCGGCTACATCAGCGGCTTTCTTGACTAGGTCCTTGAACTTAACCATTATGAACAACACCTCCCGTTAGGATTGGGGGTGTTTATAAGGTGTTTACGTATTATTTTTGTATTGGGTTGTTTTATAGTTTTTGTTATTTGTCCAAATATTTATAACAGTGTTATTCACTGCTCATAATGTACTCAGCGATCTCGAATACGTCTCCAAGGGCTACGAGCCTATACGATCCATCCCCGACGTTTATCTCGTATAGATAAATGGTTTTTATCCCCCCATAACTAGACCAGTAATTACTGTAGGTGAACAACTCGTCTAGGGGGTTCCTCGAATCCATTAAGCTAATATATATTGTTAAGTAGCGTCCAGCCGGGTCTATTATTGTCAAGGTACCGTTCTCAGTTGGTAGGAATACAGCCATGTGTGCATAGCCGTTATTCATTATTATCTTTGCAATATAGAGTGGTTGATCGTGGAGCCTAATACCGATCATATAGTACTTGATCATAGCATAGGTTAATACGGCCATGTCGTCGCAATCGCCCTGCCCTAACTCGATAGTCTCCCTCGGTGTTTGAATATAGTTTCTAACCCAGTCGAACCTTAAATCACTAATAACCAGCTTACCATTAACCACTGTATAGTTTACTAGTACGAGCAGGTGGGGAGTATCATGCACGTACTTAACATGAGTGATCACCCACTTGTAAATATCCTGTATAGCCAGCCAGAAACTACCACGATCACTCCCTACGGCTTCGTAGACCTTGTCCCGTATAAGGTATATTTCATACCAGTTCAACGTACGCTTGAAAGCGTAGGGTATTAGCGTGTTAGTAATCGATTCATTATAAAGGATTGTAAGCTTGCCGGACAAGATCGATAGAGTCCTTAAAACCTTTTGATCACTAGCCCACAACGCATTATACTTACGCTTCAAATCAACGTATTCACTATGCAGATCACTATAAGCCTTCCTAAACTTAGTGTAATCAGCGGCTAGGCTCGAATACTTAGACTTTAAAACAGAGTAATTATAAGATAAGCCCTGGAGATAAGTAATATTAGAATTAGCCATCCTCATAAGACGATCAACACGAGCTTTAAGCTCCACATTCTCCTTCTCCAAAGCATTGATCTCGGCAAGCGATAAAGCCTGAAATACAACTAGGAAAACAATAATACCAACGAGAACCTTCTCCCTACTCGTAAACATTCCACAACCCCTAATGTAAAATAATTATTTAGCCCCGAATATTTCCGCCTACTCCTCGTATTCGAATTGATCAATTATTATATTACTTATGGCGTAAGTAATCCATGTAATCCTTAAAACCTTGATATGTTAATATATAGTTTTGAAGTATAAGAGGCTCAGGTTTAGGAGGAATTCTAATATTATTAGCTTGGAGGAATAATCTTGCCTAACAAGGTTTTTATAGGTAGGGAACACGAGGTTTCCATATTAGAAAAAGCATTCAACCCTACAGGTGTACCTAGTCGTTCAATACTCTTCATAGCGGGACCGAGTGGTATTGGGAAGACTACAACAACCATACACGTCCTGGAAAAACTCCGTAGAAACAATGGTATCCTTACAATTTATCTAGGATTAGGGAAACCTTATAGTTCCCCGAACGAAGCGATCCTTGATACTATTAAACAATTCAAACAACAAACGAAAAACTACGAGAAAACCTTCCAGACACTATATAATGTAATGGATAAAATCATAAATCGAATTAAATCGATCCAAGTATCCGGGTTAACAATACAATTAGCAAATAGTAGTAGGGAGAACCCTCTGATCTCTTTCCAAGATCTGATTTCTAGTTTTGTAGAATCTTTAGAGAATGCAGATCTTAAAGCCGCAATTGTTATTGACGAACTACAAAACGTCCTTAGATTCGGCGATTGGAGTCCATGGGGGTTAATGAAGCTTTTAATGTCCCTACAGGAAGATTATGGTAATATACAGTTCGTCCTTGTTTCAAGCGATTACCGTTTTAGAGCCAATATTATTAGCGATACACCTGCTGAATATATTGATACCTTCTATTTGGGTGAAATGCTAAGAAACGACGCTTTAAAGCTACTGGAAACCCTTCTAGGTATCGGCTCGGGAGAACGAGTTAAAAATGCTACAAAAGATGAAATAAGCGAGGTAATAGATCGTATCGGAGGTAACCCATCACTTATATACAGGCTTGTAAATCACAGCCTTAAGTATAATTCATCATTACTCGAATCATTGAATTATATAAGAAATCACTTATACGAAGATAGTCTCAGAAAAATCCTCGTTGTAAAAAGCAAGAGTAAGGGATCATGGTACAGTGTAAAAAATGTATTGAAAAAACTCTGCACTCAACCAGTTGATATATAAATACAATATTGAATTCTTAGACTATATAGACTGGCTCGTCGAGAAAAACACGTTACAATATGCTTGTAGAGAATACGTAGGTATTTATAAATGGAATAGTAGTGCTGGCGGCGGATTCTGTGGTCTTAGCATAATTGCGCCTAGTAATAGGCTCTACTTAGACGCTATTAAGAGGATTATATGTAAGATGAGAGAAGGTAAGACTTTTATACCGTAGACGCTCTTGACAGGAGTATTTGGATTAAAGTTTTCTGAGGGGACTCTTCTGACTAGTCGTACCGAAGTGCTACCGCTGGAGGGATTTTCGCCGCTCGGTACGCTGGGAATAGGCTCCCCAGTAGTCCAACCAATATTGTTAGTATTATTGTTACTGTTAGTAGTTCTGGGGTTAGGTTTGGCGGTGCTTTAACTATGATCTCCGTTGCTCCTGCATGGATCGTTAATCCATGTTCTGCAAGCATGTAGGCTCCAATACTCCCTACTGCTACGCCTATCCCCCCACCTATTAAGCTCATTACTACTCCTTCGCTCAGTATTAGTGTTAGTACTTGTCCATCCGTGAATCCCAGTGCTTTCAGTACTCCTATCTCCCTCGTTCTCTCTATTACGCTTGTAATCATTGTCGCCGCTACACCAGCTACAGCTACTGCGAAAGCAGCCATGCTCGCGGCGAATGTCATGAAGTTCACTGCTCCCGTTATCGATGAAGCTATCTGGGCTATCGCGTAGAAGCTCGTTATACTTACACTGTTCCCGTAGAGTTCCCTGATCTTATCGGTAACACTACCTATAACGCTTGGATTGACAACGTATAGTAGTATACCGCTCCAATCCTTCATACCTACAAGCCTCTCAGCAGCTCCTATACTTATAAAGATCGTCATGTCCGGGTTGAGGAGGGCTGCACCGCCATACTTCGACAGGATCGCTGATACTAGGAATACTACGCGGCGAGCCTGGATCCTCCCAGGCCCGAGGATCTTGTATATCGTAACCGATATAGCGTCTCCCACATGGTATACCTGGTTACCGTTCTCGTCAAAGGCTATGTCGTGGCCTATGATACATTTTACGATATCCGTTTCAGCAGGTATTTCTCCCTCCATTATTTTTAGGCTCGGTATCGCTTTGAATATGAAATCATACCTTACAGCGTAGATGAACACTGTCTGCATCGATGAACCTATCCTTGCTTCTCCCTGGGTAGAATAGAAGGGTGTAGCGTCGAGGACTCCACTTATAGTAGAAAGAGTGTCTAGGTCTTTCTCGGTGAACCTATAGCCTTGCCTAGGCATTACAGCGATGAGGTTTTGCCCTAACCCCTTGATTTGTTGTAGTATATAGTTTGAATAACCACTGGTAACACCGTAGATCATAACTAGGGCTAGGGGGCCAATACTAATACCGATAATCGTTAATACAGCTCTAAGCTTCTTCTCAGTTAAGGCTTTATAGCTAAACCTTAAAACATCTGTTAACAGCAAGGCTCCTCAGCCATAAACTCCTTTGTATCTTATCCTCAGCTTCCGCCGGTAAGCCTCTTCATGTGTGCCCTCATAACCCTGTATAATAGTATGAATACTCCTAGAAGGAATAATCCTACGAGAGTTATTACTAGGATGTGGTAGTCTGAAGCTCCCCTTGGGGGCGGTGTAGTCGTTACTACTTGCTCGGTCCTCCTTATCTGTAGGACGTATGTCTTAGTGTATAGTGTATTGTAGTCATCCCGATACTTGACGACAACAATTACGTTATTACTGGTTAAACCACTTGCTCCATTACCCAGTTCTACGTCTAGCCTGAAAGCTGCCTGGCTTGCAGGGTCTACGTCTCCTATAAATGTTGATCCTGCTTTGCCCGAGTAATAGCCTATTACTTCAACGCTCCTAGCAGGCGCGATCCCGTAGTTAATGACTACTCCGCTAACGGTTAGGGTTGAACCCGTTAGGGTTGCCGCTGTATCTTTCGATAACTCTACATCTATGAAGGGTTTCACTATTGCTGTAAGACTAGTATTATAATAGTCTACTCCTCCGCTAGCATCCCTATAAATAATGCCGATCCTGAATAATCCGTTGCTAGAAGTTATTAATCCGCCGGTAAAAGACTCTGGAACCTGCACCGGGTTATAGGTTAGGTTGAACCAGGCTGTAACCCTGCCGTGGGGCTTGATCACCCTATAATATCTTACATTATTATCCGGGACTAGGACCGGTGATACGGGTATGAAGGCTATGTATACATTGTATATCGGGGAATCATAGTTATTCTCAACGATTAGCCCAACCCTGCCGCGACCACCGCGTATTACTATAGTTGTATTCGTCAGCGTAGTATTTAGTGCGGGCGGCTTACCTGTTATTACTAGGGGGATTACGAGCTCGACCCTCTGCCTCGTACTCCATTGATCTATGAAGTCCAGCGTAGAATTCAACGTGTAGACTCCGGGTTTTGAGAGATTCAAGACTAGGCTCATCGTATAGACTGCGTAGTCCCCTATTCCAAGCGATGGATTTGTCGGTATTGCTGCCTGCTGCGTTAATACTGATAATAACTGCTGCGGCGTAGGGGCTGGGCTCCTAATGCTTGTTGAGGGTATGATCATTGATGGCGTTGCGACGACTATACTTGATCTATTCATCGAGGAATATATTCCCGGCGGTAGCTTAACGGTTAGAATCGAGCCTTTAATAACTGGTACCTTGTCGTTCCTAACGAGTACGTAATATTTTGATCCATGGGTGTCTAGGCTTGGTTCACCGCCTATCCATCCATACTGCGCAACTATTACCGTATTCCTCTCGTCATCGATCCTGATCACTACTGGTAGGTTTAACCGAGCCCTCCACCCCGAACCATCCGTTGCAACATAGTATTCGAGAATGAGTGTCGCAGTATACGTGCCTGGCTCTGTGTTTTCATCTATGTCTATGTGGAAGCTCATACTAGTCTCCTGCAAGCTCGCTACGGGCCCGGCCGTGTAGGCTGTTAGTGAGCCATGGTATGCCTCCCTCATACCCGGCGGTAATTGTAGCTTTGCAAGTATCGACTCGATCGCGTACGGGTATAGGTTCGCGATCGTAACAGTATACACCGTGTCATTATCCCCGGGATACACCGGCCAATCATTCAGCCATCCACTACTCGTAACTATTAATGCTTGTTCATTAATCATTGTCTCGGGGCTCGGAAGATCTATGTTGAAGCTTATAGTATCCTCGAACTTATTAAGCGAACCATAAATTGTAACGTAGTAGCTTATTACTAGTTTAAAGGTTTTAATGCCCGGCTGAGCGTTTCTTAGATCTAAGTGGTATGTCAGCATACATGTACCTGTTGATCCTATTGTTCCACAAGTCTTATTCTCGTCTAGAACTCTGATCGATTTATCGAGGGGTACTAGCCTTACAATGGGGTTGTGAGCTGGGTAGTGGGCTGTATTGTGTATCCTAACAGTTAACGATGCATAACTGTCTCCGGGATACGTGTATGCTGGCTGACCCGTGCCCCAGTATCTTGATAACAATAATAGGCTCGGCTTATAATTAGCGGGGTCGTCGACTACTAGTCTGATCTCCAAGTATTCGTGATAGTACTGGATCGAGCCCGATGAACTCAATGAGTAAGTTAATTCGAGTGATGCATTATAGGTGCCGGGTATTATGCTCCCCGTGTCAATAGGGTATGATAAGCCACAGATTGAGCCGGCCGCTAAGCCCGAGCATGTATCGACTGGTTTATAACTCCAAATACCACTTGGTAGCCTCAGCTCAGCCCTCAGGGTCTCAATGTTCTCCGGGCCGATGTTTAGTATCGTTAAGCGGAGTGTTGAGCCCTTCTCATTGGGTAGAAGCATTGCTGGCTGGTTATTGCTTGTTATGTACTGGTTGTAGATGATTATTTGCCTAATAGTTTTATTCAGCGGTAGCCTCAAAGCGTATATTCTACGGGCATAGTATACTGCTTGCCCAGTCTCAAGCCTCGCTTTAACATTAATCTCAAATCCTACGCTGTCTCTACTCGTATTAATCGTTAAACCATTGAACATGATCGTGTATGTGTCTCCATAGTTTAACGCCAAACTTATAGTCTTAACCGTGTATTTGTGGCCGTTTCCGAAGAATGCGTTGCCGAGTGGTGTAGTGTTTATTATTAGTTGGTTTATCCTATCCCTGCTCAAGCTCTGAATTGTAATGTAGAAGCCAGCGTTTACCGATACATTACTCATCACATGGCTTGTCCATCCGCTATCAATTATTGATATGTTTAACCTTGGTTTTCCGAATACTTGTGTAAACACTATTGTCTGGTTAACCCATGATTCGGCACCATTAATGCTTAGGAGGTAAACGTATTTTACAGCGAATACTGCCGGGTTCCGGGTATTGTTTGATACGTCTATACCGGTGAATGTTATCGAGCCTATTTCTCCATAGTTCAGCCGTGGTAGTTGGATAGTCATGTTGTTTAAGCCGGTTGGTCCATGCTCTACGCCTTTAGGCATTATTAGGGTAGCTGTACCCGACAGTATCCTCGACTGTATTGTTAGGTTCAACGTGATCCTTAAGCTTAAGCCCCGAGCTCCTAATACGGGTCTTTGACCAGGCCATTCATAGAGTATGTTTTCCAGCGGTTTAAGCCTTGGATCACTTATCCCTAGTATTATTGTGTAGTTTACCGTTACGTTTATCCATGAACCATCATTACCATCTAGAATTCCGGTTATTACGAGTTTTACAGTGTAGTTTCCGGGTTTTGCATCCGGCTTAACATCTATTCCGTTAAGAACGAGTTCCTCCATCGATCCAGCTGTTAACGTGTAGGGGCCGCTGTGTATTGTGTCCTCGAGGAAGGCTTCACTGGGTAGTTGTAGTTCTGCATAGATATTCCTCAGTGTTGAGTCCATCGTGTTTAGTAACCGTACGTGTAGAGATGCACTACTCGTACCAGGGTATACTTTCCCTGAACCCCAATATGCTGCTGTAACGTATACTTGGATGTTTGGAGGTGTTACCCTGATGAATAATATTATGCTAGTGGTGTTCCAGTATTCTACTCCGTTGTTATTCATCAATAAGTGTAGTGTTATGCGGTATATTATTGTTGAATCGTTTTCCGAGACTACGAGCCTAGGTGTTTGTATCGTGAACGTATCTCCATATCTTATAGGGGTGTTAATGCTTATCAACGCCTTACTGCTGCCGTTAACGTAGTATGTGTTCTCTAGTTCAACTATTGCTAGGCCTGCTTCGATCAATGCATTATCTAGGCTTTGGAAAACAGTGTATATTCTAGTGTACATTGTACCGATAAAGGGGTTATTCGTCGTTAACCCGTAATCTACTACTTCGATATTTACCGGCGGTGGTTCATCAACGGTGAAGTTGAACTCGATCATGATCGTCTTATTATACCTTACACCATCGCTCGTCGAGTACAGTGCATCTATTACTAGGCTACCAGTATAGTTTCCAGGCTTAGTGTCTGGATAAATGCTTATCCCGTTGAAGACTATTGTTGAGCGAGTATCTGGAGCCAAGCCATTAATGGATCCGTGGACTACACCGGGCTCGAAGCCTTGAGGTAAGTGTAGTTCTAGGGCTCCATTTACTAGCGTTGATTCCCCATCGTTCTCAAGTATCAATACTAGGCTTACCCCATTACTGCCCGGATATCCTGCAGGGCTCCAATAGTTTTTTACAACCCTTATACTGGGCTCGGGGTACTCCGTGATCGATACGTTGAACATTATTATCTGGCTGTGTATCGATGAGTTTCCTTGTAGCGTGTATGTAATGTTTAATAATCCACTATATGTTCCCGGCGTAGCGTTTCTCGAGACGTCTATCGTGTAGTGGAACTCTACTATATCACCGGGCTCAACGGTTTCAACCGGGTTACCCGTTAAGCTGTAGGCTGGGCTACAGCCTGTACGCGGTGTTAAATCGTTGGGCAGCGTTATGCATCCGTAGACCGTTGACGCGTTAACTGTTCCATTATACTGTACCCCGATCCTGAGCCCGGCCCCACTACTACCCGGGTATACTTCTCCCCCACTGCTTGACTGGAAAACCGTGTAATGGTAAATGAATGATCCACTACTGGATCCTTCGACGTAGTATATATTGCCGGGGAACATGGATGTTAGGATTAAGAGTAGTGTAAACGTGTTTAGAAAAACCCTAAACTTATTCATCTATTACACCTTTAAATCAAGTTATGATTCTCCAGCACGTATAGCTGTTATGGGTTATTACACTATTTAACGGTCCTAATAATACATTTATCCGGCTCGGGCTCTTCCCGGCCGATTATTACCCCATCTCTTAGAAGGTATATTTTATTAGTGCAATTAGCTACTTCGGGGTCATGTGTTACAATTATTATCGTCTGCCCCCTCCTGTTTAGCTCCGTGAATGTTTCTATTACTGTTTTAGCGCTCTTCCTATCAAGGTTTCCCGTGGGTTCATCGGCTAGTAATATCTCGGGGTCTCCAACGATCGCCCTGGCGATAGCGACCCTCTGCTGCTGCCCACCGCTGAGCTGTGTAGGCTTCTTCGGTAGCCATGATTCCTCCCCACCAGCCATTTTTAATGCTTCCTTAACTTTCGGAATCCTCTTCCGCCGGGGAATGCTTCTTACTACTAGGGGTAACTCGATGTTTTCAAGCACGGTAAACCTCGATATTAGGTTGAACTGCTGGAATACGAAGCCTATCTTCCGGTTCCGCAGATATGCTAGCTTCTTGGATGAGAGCTTAGAAGTGTCTATTCCGTCAATTAAAACCTTCCCCTCACTCGGGACGTCTAGGAGGCCGATCATGTTTAACAGTGTTGATTTACCGCTACCACTGGGACCCATTACTGAGATGTAATCGCGCCTATAAACTACTAAGTCTACCCCTCTAAGACCCCATGTTACGATGTTACCGGTCCTATAGGCTTTCTTAACATTTATCAGCTCGATTATTTTATCCAACTATTAACACACCATGATAACAACTTGGTATTTAGGCATTAACCCTAACCGGATATATGGATTCCTCTAGCAATGTTATATACTATGCAGCTACTAGTATTTACCACGGTGTTCGTATTGGAGGCTTTACCCGGGGATGCCGGTGTTAGAGCGCTGGCTGTTAAGTATATCTTGGAGGGCAGGACTGAGGAGGCCGTATTGATATTATCTAAACACTATGGTATACCGGCTCCTAAAATACGAGTAGGTCTCCCAAAGAAGTGCAAGAGTGCATATGGATGCTATGTCGCGAAGCATAGGACTATTTATCTGCGCAGTAGTGATGAATATATGAATCCCTTCGTAGTCCTCCACGAATTCTATCATCACCTACGATCGATACACGGCAAGCATCGTGGAACGGAGAAAGGAGCTAATAAATATGCTGCCGACTCGATAAAATTCTACCGGGTAATGCTTAGTGGTTAAAATACCCAGGACACGTTTAACCTGTTTATAATTGATCCAGTAATTCTATACCGGCACCTATACTGTACCTGTAACACCTTGGAGTTACGGGGTGCAACCGCATCTTCTTCAAACAAAGTATCCTCTGATAATGCATGTTCACCCTCTTCATCCTCAACTCTATTATTCCATCAACAATACTGCTAAGCCATGTATAGGCTGGCTCCCTCCGAGATATTATCTTGGACATGAGTAGAGTCCGCTTATTCATCTTCATATAATAAGTAATATCCCTTAGGAACCTATGATACCTAGTTCCGAACTCCTTCCATAAAGCGTGTAGCCCGTCTAGAACTATGATGCTGAAATCATTAATGTGTTTAACAACCTCGCTGAACAGCGTTGTCAACGTTATGCTTCTAGGATTTATATTAATAATGTTAATCCTATCAAGTACTCCATAAATATCGTAGCCTATACCTCTCGCCGCCTCGATCAACTGCCTTGGCGGTTCTTCGAAGCTAATATATAGGACTTTTTCACCTAGTTGCGCGACATTATAGGCTAGGGATAATAATAAAAGCGTCTTCCCCGTCCCAGTGAAGCCTGTTACTAGAATCGATGATCCCCTAACAAGTCCTCCTGTTAATCTATCAAACCATTCTAAACCGGTGAATAGTTTGTCTGATAGATCGATCTCTACGTCGTAGTCACCCACAATACCGTAGTGAGCCAGTAGTACCCCGGATTCTCGCGTAGGGATTATCTCGAGGGTTCTAGGAATAATCCCGATACCCCTTAGAGGCTTAATGATAGTTAAATACCTCCTCGGAGGACCAGCTTCCGGGACCTCCATTGTTACTTCGAACACATATTGGGCAACTTCTTCGAGGAAATCCCTTGCAAGCCTTACCCGTTCATCGTTGTTGAGCGTAAATGCAGTAATGAATTTTGTTTCATGGTCGTTCATCGCTTCGGTCATCAATCCTATAATATTCACCAAGTCATATAGGGATAAGCCCCCGAACGCTAAGTCTCCTGGATAAATAGCCACGATCCCGTTGCCGGCGAATTCTACGGCACTACTGATAACGGATACGAGTTGAGATAATCTCTCCCTAGGATCAGAAGATATACCGGTTACGCTGAAAAATTTCGCTAGCCCTATATTCTCGTATTCGTAGGGGTTGATACCGTGCTTCATTAATTCTGTCCTGGCCAATTTATCACTTATCATAAATAATATTATTGAAGCCCTCCCCTTATTCCTATCGATCCAGCTCTTAATTATTGAGCTCATAATGTATGCCTTACCAGTCCCGGTTGAACCCCTTAGTACTATTAGTGAAGGCCCTTCAAGTCCTTCTAAAAGAGTATCAATAATATCAATGTATGGAAACGATGCATTGGTCATTGCTACTCACGTTCAATAACTATGTTATTAATGGGTTATTATTTATTAAGTATAGTAACTTTTTTAATAATTCAGGGAAATGTCATTTATATATATAACAAACCTCCAAAAGGATAACAATGTTCAAGATCCGACCAAGAGTAGAGTTTTAAAACAAGTATTTCCCTTTAACCTATTTGATAATGAAGCCTTGTGGGCCGGTAGCTCAGCCTGGAAGAGCGCCGCCCTCGCACGGCATACCTGGAGGGCTCCGGGGTAGGCGGAGGTCCCGGGTTCAAATCCCGGCCGGTCCACTCCTAAACACTCCATGTTATGGGTAGAAATATTAAGTGAGCACGTTATACTATTATTGCTCGGCTCTATATGGGTGTTTACAAATTGATCGTAGAGCATAGGTATAGAACCTACATTGTAGCCTTAATATCTATCATAGTAGCTGTTCAATTGCTAGCCCCTGCTTATACGGGCAGTAGCTACTCCGACGTGGGTATTGGTAAGCGGGAGCCAATACCACAAACACTACCCTGGTACCCGTTAGCTGTTTTCGGCGATAATAGGCCGGATAGATCTGGTGAGGTCAGGTATAATGGTGTAACATATGTTTTAAAGGATGAACTAGTAACTATTAATCCCTTCGCAGTTATAGGTGTTGGAGACCATGTATGGAACGGGTACGTGGATCAGATCCAGCACTTCATCCAAACCTTCAAGAACGTGCCAAACCTCTGGGTTGTTGCCGGAAACCATGAATGGAATAATAAGCCGGGCGTCAACGACTCGAACCGGGAGGGAGTAACTTATTGGAGGCAGCACGTAGCACCCGACCTCTACTATAAGGACGATATACCTGGTTGGAGGATCGTATTTATCAATTTAAGGGCTGGGTATAGTGATTGGGATAGTGTTAGGAACTGGCTTGTAAACGATGCTTTCAAGACGAATAGACACTTAATAGTTGCTTTCCACGAACCAGTTTATCCCCGTAGGGATGCTAGTAAAGCTATTAGTAGGGTGCAGGATAAGCTCATACCCCTCCTGAATCAGTATAGGCCTGATATAGTTCTTCAGGGACACATACACTGCTATGATCAAGGCCCGAAGGATGGAACATTATACATTATAACGGGTGGGGGAGGAGCGCCTAAATGTAAACGATACCCATACCACTATATAACACTGATACTGAAACCAAACGGCGAATACTGGCTAGAACCAATAGCGGTTTCGAACAGCGATACGGGGAAGCCTAAGATCGGGGACGTAAAAGTACTGCTAAGCAATAAGACTAATACGACTCACATCGTCTTAGACTACACGATCTATAATTCTAAGAAGAACATATATAACGAACCAGCCCCGATACCCCTAAGGATAAACTTCGAGATCAAGGGTGAAGAATACGGTATAGTATACGTAGCACCCTATGGGACGAGCGAAGTAGAAGTAACATACTCGTTGAATAAGGGCATCCTACACGCCGAGGTGAAGGCATCGAAACACTACGATAAGTTCCCGCCATACATTTACGGTATAAGTGGGAGTGTATGGGTTTTGAAGAATTATATAGCGGATATACAACTCGAAGAACCACCCGCTAACAGTGAGACACCGGCAGAGAACACGTCGACAACAACTACTACACCATTAACGACTACTCAGCCACACGAAGCAACAATGCCTACTAATACCCAGGTTACAACTACGACGAGCCAATCAATACCAAGTAGCCCGGAGAATACGAGTAGTAGCGGCGATAACGTATCTAGGAGTGGGGGTATTAGTGATGAAGTATTAATGGCTGTAGCCGGTGTACTAGTATTGATTATTGCCGTTGAGGGGGTAGTACTGTATAGGAATAAGCGCTCCTAACTATCTAAGCCAGCAGGAAACATAGTGTTTCCCATTGATTTTTCGGAGAACAGGTTCCTCCCTACTACACTTATCGATTCGGAATGGACACCGGGGATGGAAGGGGCATCCCGGCGGGTATTCTCCCGGCCTAGGTGGTTCACCCGGTATTGTTTTAAGCTCTTTTACTACGCCTAGTACTGGTACTGTTTCTAGTAGGAGCTGCGTGTAGGGGTGCTGCGGGTTTCTAAATATTTCCTTCACCGGGGCTTCCTCAACGATTCTCCCAGCATACATTACCCCGATCCTTTCACAGTTCTTACTAGCTTGAACCAAGTCATGAGTGATCATTATGAGGGTTATCCCAAGCTCTTCCTTGATTTTCCGGAGTAGTTTTAGTATTTGTAGCCTAAGGTTTGCGTCTAAGCTACTCGTTGGTTCATCTGCTACGATAATCTTTGCACCAGTCGAAACGGCCATTGCAATCGCTGCCCTCTGCTGCATCCCGCCGCTGAGCTCGTGGGGGTAGCTATCAAGTACCTCGTCTGGATCGAGGCCTACGAGTTCGAGTATCCTTGATGCCTTCTCCGCAACTCCTCGATCGTCTAGTCTTAAGCCTCTAGCGCGATATAGGTGTTTGAATTGTACATGGATCGTCATGAATGGGTGCAGTGCTTTCCCAGGGTTTTGGGGTATGTAGGATACTATTCTACCCCTACTCTTCCAGTAGCAGTGTTTATCGTCTCTAACTATTTCTTCCCCCATAATCCTTATAATCCCCCTTGTCTCAGCGTAGGGTGGTAGTATCCCGATCAATGCGTTTCCCAGGGTTGATTTACCGCATCCGCTCTCCCCGACGATACAGTATGTTTCGCCCTCATTGATTCTAAGGTTTACCCCTATTACAACCCACCATACCCGATCATACTCGTCTAGGTAGCCGATGCTCAAATCCCTAGTCTCAACTACTGGTTCACTGTTTAGAACCATAGCCTCCACCTTCTACGAAGCCTTGGATCCATCTCCTCCCTCAGCGAGTCTCCAAGCATGCTTAACCCCAGCGCTGCGACTAGTATGAAGGCTCCCGGTATGAGGCTTATCCATGGATAGCTATAGATGTAGTTGAAACCATTCTGTACAAGTACACCCCAGTCCGGGTAATCCGTGGGCAAGCCTAGGCCTAGGAAGTTTATACTAGCCGCTTCCAATAGTACTGACCCCGTATCAGTTATTGCCTGAACTATTACCGGCGTCGAAATATTCGGTAGTATGTGGCGGAACAATATCCTATACCTTGGTAGGCCGGAGAGCTCTGCTAGCAATACGTATTCCATCTCCCTCGTACTGCGAGCGTTAACATAGGCTATTCTAGCATACCAGCTCCACCAAGTTATTATAAGGCTTAACAATACAACCATTAACCCCCTCCCGAAGAGGGAGTTTAGTGCTAGAGCAACTATTATGGCTGGGAAAGCCATGAAGGTCTCGGTGAAGTAGTTTAGTATTTTCTCCATTACTCCACCATAGTAAGCCGCTACCGATCCTACTAGTAACCCTATCGCTAGGCTAACAGATACTACTACAGCTATCTGGAACAGGGCCATTCCAGCACCTATGAGAATCCTCGACAGAATATCCCGGCCAGCTGCATCCGTCCCAAAGGGGTGTTCGGGGCTTGGTGGTTGTGCACCCCTACTAGTAGCTGGGGGGATTCCCCAGCCTTCACTCGGGTATGGAGCGATGAATGGGCCCAGTATAGCCATGAATAATAGGGTTAACGCTATTACTACTCCAGCCCTGAACACTGGCCGACGCTTCCATGCTCTGCTGAATAATTCTTTAATCCCCCTTATCCTCTTCTGCATCCTCGACTTCTCAATAGTCACCTTACAGCCTCACCCTTGGATCAATCATTGCTTGCAGGATGTCTGCTAGAGTGTTTACTATGATGTAGAAAGCCGTAACGGTGATCATTAAGCCTATTACTAGTGGGAAATCGCTTTTACCAATTATATGGTACGCTAGGCTTCCAAGCCCCTCCCTGCCGAACACTATCTCTACGATCATAGCGTCTACTAGGCTGTACGCAAAGGCTAATCCCAGCACCTGTGTTAAGCTCGGAATTGTTCCCTTGAAAGCATATCTCCATATAACGGTTCTACGCTTAACCCCCCAAGCAATAGCAGCCTTAACGTATTCCTCACCCAGTGTTTCAGCTATTAATGCCCGGGCCATCCTAATACCTAAGCCTAGGGGGTAGGTTGCAACAATGATTGCAGGGGGAAGGATCCTTAGTAGTACATCGATAAATACCGGTATATTCCCCTCGATCAATGAATCCAGGAGGTAGAAGCCCGTTATCGGGCGGAAACCAGTAGCGATCGCGAGCCTAGTATCTACTCTCCCGTAACCGGTGAAACCGGTCAAGTAGGCTAATGCTACTATTAAACCAATTGCTAGCCAGAAGCTGGGAGCGTTTGCCAGCGTTATGGCGAGAACTTGGAGCCCATGATCTAACCGGGTATTCCTCTTCAACGCCGAATATATTCCTAGGAGGACCCCTAGGCTTACACCTATAAGGTATGCTATGATTAACAATTCGAGTGTAGCAGTTAATCCGCGCCAGATAATAACTGATACCGGCTGCTTATACTCGATCGAGACCCCCATGTTTCCGGTGAATACGTTCTTAATGAATAATAGGATCTGTACTGGTAGCGGCTTATCTAGGCCTAGTTCCCTGCGGGCATTCATTATAGCGATCGTTGCGTTTACTCCACGAGGCCTACCGGCCCAAATATACGCTGGATCACCGGGTGCTAGATATAGGAATATATAGGAAAAAACTATGACTCCAATTATCACTAGCAGTGCCCAAACCGTCCTCTTAACAACGTAGTTTAGGCTGACGGGCATCCCTGATCCTAGCCCTTGACTTCTAAGTGCCCGATGAATAATACATACATGTATAACGGGTTGAAGGCTTCCCCGCTGATAGCTACGTGTCTGGGATTATAAACGTAGGGCTTGATCTCATCCCACAAGCCTATAGCTGGTGCTTCCTCGTATACGATGTTCTGGGCTTTAACGTATAACTTCATCGCCTCCTCGTAGTTACTGCCTTCTAGATCCCATGCTTTATCGATCAAGTTGTTGAATAACGTGTTATTATACCCGGCCCAGTTCCACTCCTTGGAATCACTGTGTAGTAGGCTGTAGAGGAAGTCGTAGGGTGATGGTAGCGTGGGCCACCAGTCATTAATGATCATGTGTGGTGCTTGATCCGGGTTATCCCATACGGTGGGGCCGGTTTCAGCCATTTGATCCCATGAAGCCGGCTTCAACTCCACTGTTATACCTAGCTGGGCTAGGCTTCCTTTAAGGATCTGTGCAAATAATGCTTCCTGGCTATATGTTCCCTCATACATTATCTCGACTCTTAAATCCTTCCCGAGGAGCCCTGCTTTCTCCAAGTATTCCCTTGCTAGTGTTAAGTTGTACGTGAAGGTATAGTTGTCTAGGTGTCCTGGGAACCCGTAGGGTATTAGCGAGTTATCGATCCTACCATATCCGAGCAATGCTTCCCTATAGACACGGTCCCATGGGATCGCGTGGGCTACTGCTAACCGGAACTCCGTGATATTCGTCGGGTATCTGCGCGTATTAAACATTAACACATAGTTGTGATAGGTTGTAGTGTTTAATACGCTGAAGCCCTTCTTCAATAATTTACTAATGTCCTGCAGGGGTACAGTCGTAGCTATATCGATCTGGCCTGCTATTAACCCGTTCTCCTGGCTCACATCGTCGGTAACGATCTTTATGATCAATACATCCGGGGCCTTATTGATATCGTAGATCTTCCAACCCCACCAATCCCTAAACTTTACAAGTTTAACCATGCTCTCTGGATTATAGGATTCGATCATGTAAGGCCCGCTTCCATCCTCGTGTCCCTGGTTAAACCATTTAAGAAGCTCTTCATCGAGCGGTGATTTAACGCCGGATTCCTCGAGTACTCTGGGGCTATAAATGTATGATCCATAGCTAGCTGATACTAGGAAGTCTACCCTCATAGGTTTATCCATTATGAATCTAACCGTGTAGTTGTTCGGCGTCTCAATCCTAACTAGGTCTTCCCAAATATACCCGGGGCCTTCACCGGTTTTCTCATAGTATTCGAGAGCCCTCATAATACTGAATTTAACGGCTTGACTAGTAACTGGTGTTCCGTCATGGAACTTCGCATCTCTTCTAAGATGAAAAGTCCAAACAGTATGGTTCTCGTTTGCCTCCCAACTAGTTGCTAGTGCTGGTATAAACTTGTCCTGCAGCGGGTTATAATAGATCAAAGGCTCGTATACTAGTCCTAAAACTACTAGGCCGGTGTCGAACTCTATGCTTGGATCAATTCCTGTTATCGAGTCTTCATAAGCGTAAACTAGTACTTTCCTTGATGCAGTAGCATTATTAGGCCCGGTCTTCCCCGATGAGTACCAGTAGTATCCCAGCCCGGCAACGATCAATGCTATGAGTATCAAACCGATCAATACTGCCCTATTCATAGCAATTACCCCCGGGGGATTCCAGTATTGAAGGGGAGTATTTAAGTTCTTCGAAAATATTTAAAGAGGGGTGTGGGGGATTCCAAGGAGGAAAACTAGGGTTAAGGGGTATGGTAAAGGGGTATACTTAGGGGTTAAGTTTTTAACAAACAATATAAACTCGATGTTCGGGGTTGAAGTTGTTGAAACGTTTCGTGCAATTAACTTCTGGTCTAGGAGGGTTAGTGCTATACGTATACATAGCTTATGGCTACGCTGAAAATATCATTGAACAAATAAGTATTGGAGTGTATAAGAATTTATCAATGCTATCAGATCTCTTTATCATGCTCTCTGTATTGACACTGACAGTTCTACTTATATTCATCTATAATGATCTAATATCTATTGTCTTTAAAATGAAGCCGTTTCACCGATAATAAGGTGGATTATAGCTATTAGTCTTGGATTAATAGGTTTGAAGTATATCCTAGAAAATTTCATAAAATACGCATTGATCTATGCTATTATTTTATGGTTAATGCACGTTATAGTGCAAGCAAAAAAGACTAGTAAAAGTAAGAGTTTAAGCCACTCTTTTCATAGAATTTTTATTTATTGTTTTGCGTTGGCCTCGAGTTTTGGGTCAATTGTATACTATATCTTGTTCAATAGCATTAATTATATGGATTACATGGCTATGTTTATCGGTGTATCTCGCGCAATAACTGATATCTCAGGTTATTATGCGGAAAATGCTATGAGCATAAATATAATAGTAAACCGATATATGAAAATATACCTTCTATTTTTGTATTTCGGATTATTAGCTTCTTTTCAGTTCCAGCCACTACTATACAATGTGTTTTATGATTTAATTGTTTATAGTATAAAGGTATACTACTCCGTAAAAATTAGTAGGGATTAAGTATGATTAAAAAATTATTCTGTATATGAGAGTTTCTCCTCCATTAGATCCTTTATTGGTTTACCCTTATGCTCCATGTATGCTAGTGGTGGGTTCTTCTTTACTGGCTCGAGTAGTTCCTCCATTGTTGGTTTTTCAACCCGGTAGAAGATCCCTATGGGTATCTTGTCTCCCCACTCATAGGCTTTACGCATTGCTTCCTCCCAGCTCGTGGGGTCATGTCCTGCTTCTTCGAGCTTGTATATTCTCTGCCTATACCATGCATAAGTATGTAGCCGGTCGAACGTTACACAGGGTTGTAGTACGTCTATGAAGCTGAATCCTTTATGTTTTATAGCCTCCTTAATGATCCATTTAAGGTGTTGTACATCTCCCGCAAAGCCTCTTGCTACGAAGCTGGCTCCCAGGGCGATCATCATCGCTATCGGGTTTATGGGTTCCTCCCACTGACCCCACGGAGTAGTCCTAGTCTTCTGTCCCTTCTCTGCTGTTGGTGATGCTTGCCCAGTGGTTAGGCCGAAGACTGTGTTGTTGTGTACTATTAGTGTTACATCGGGATTCCTCCTAACTATGTGTGGTAGATGACCCATACCGATCCCGTACTGGTCCCCGTCTCCTGCGAAGCCTATTACTGTTAACTCCTTATTGGCTAGTTTGATCGCCGTTATCATCGGCGCTACCCTTCCATGAATCGTATGGATCGTGTTGTATGCTAGGTAATTAGCTAGTTTACCGTGACAACCGATCCCCGTAACTACTGCTACCTTATACGGATCGATCCCGAGCTCGTTGATAGCCAGTTTAAAGGCTTGCAGTATTCCGAAGTTACCACAGCCGGGACACCATGTTATTATTGCTCCGGTTTCAGCCGGGGGCTGTTTATAGATGGACACTCATATTCACCTCCAACCCTACCTCTTGATCGCCTCGAGTATTTTATCTGCAAGAATTCTTCCACGGAAGGGCCTACCATCGTATTTTCCGATATGGCTCGTTATTTCTAGGCCCGTCTGCATTTTTACAAGCATTCCGAGCTGCCCCCTATAGTTGTACTCCACCGTCAACAATGGCCTTCCACCCAGTGATCCGACTGCTTCTAGGAACTTGTTCCTGGGGAAGGGCCATAGATAGATTAGCTGGATCATCCTTGTATTGATGCCTCTCTTTTCTAGATGTTTCATTGCTTCCCTAACAGCCCATCCAGCCGATCCCCATGTCAACACTACCAAGTCTTCGGAGCCCTTCTCGACGCCGTATGTTCTAAGGACTTCATAGTTCTTCTCTAAATCCCTCCTTATCCGTTCCTCCTTGCACATCCTCCGCTTAAAGATCCTTGAAACCTTTGCTGAATCCTCCGTGTATATGCCTCGTTCGTCGTGCTCGCTACTCTCGGCCTTTACTAGGGCTCCCCGAGTACCTGGTGGAACCCATGGTGGCACGCAGTTCTCCGTTTCAGCGTAGGGTTTATACTCCCATCCCTCGCTAATCTTCTTCTCGGCTTCCATTCTTGGTATTAGGGCTGGGCTTTCAACTCTGACGTCTTCTCTGAAAGCTTTAACTGATCTAGTGCTTTCGGCTAAGTGCTTGTCTTCGAGGAGTATTACTGGAACCCTATACTTCCACCCGAGGTTTAACAGCTCGATCGTCCTATAGTAGGCGTCCTCCTGATCTGCTGGCGCCGCCACTATCCTCGGGAATTCACCGTGTCCAGCGAAAATACTGTACAGCATGTCTCCCTGCCCGTTATGCGTTGCTAAACCAGTGCTGGGTGCATGCCTCATCGCTACTACGATGAATAATGGTAGCTCGAACATTCCTGCCTCGCTCAGCGTCTCATTCATCAATGCGAATCCTCCGCCACTAGTACCCGTTGCAGCCCTTATACCGGCCCACGTAGCGGCTAGAGCCATCTGTGCAGCCGCGATCTCTGATTCGGCCTGTATAACGGGTATATCCTTAGCCTTCATCACTGAAACCATGTAGTGTAGTATTGGGGAGGCCGGTGTCATCGGGTAGGCTACATAGAACTGTAACCCGCCTGCTACAAAACCCGTTGAGATAGCTTCGTTTCCGGTTAATAGTATCCTGGGAGGCCTATGTGGTGGTTCTCCAAGCCTAGGCGGCTCGTATTCCTGCTTCATCGTTGAAGCCTTCTCATACCCGATCAGCATGCTCTTAACATTATCTTGAACAACCTGCTCCTTCCCTATGAATTGCTTCCTAATACTCCACTTAACAATGTCCAGCGGTATACCCATTAATGCTGATACTACTCCTACAGCGAGCATATTCATAGTTATTGGTTTAAGCTTGTATTCTCTCAGTACCTCTCTAAACGGGAATGGTATGTTCCTTGTATGGCTAGGGGGTTTTGAGACTGTTTTTGTATCGTATACTAGTATGGTCTCCTCCGTGAACTCCCATCCATGTTTATCGATCGTGTCCTGGTCGAAGGCTACAACATAGTCCGTTTTATCCTCGAGCTCATATACTTCCTCAACACCTGCACGAACCCAGTAAGCCGTATGCCCGCCCCTGATGAGGCTCGGATACTCCGATACTCCGATCACATGGTATCCTTCACGGTGAAGGGCTCGGGCTAGTACTAGTCCCGCCGTAATATTACCGCTTCCAGCTGGGCCTCCTACTAGGATCTGGATCGTGTTCTTAGAGGCCAATCACGAATCCCCTCCGGATACATGGTTATATGTATTGATTCGTTGAAAGAGGGCCCTCTATTTCTCCTTCCCAGTAACTATTCTCCTAAAACTCGTGTTTACGTAGTTCGCCCATCCCTCCAGCTCGGATGGGTCAACCTCGTGTATCTCATCCTCGTACATCACGATACATTTCTCAACAACAACCCGGTCTCCAAGGATCTTACCTATCAAGTGATACTGTACGCCTCCCGGAACCTCCTCAACAACTACTGGGAGGTATACGTCGACAATGCCGTGCTTATCTACGAGGAGGTGGCCGCCCATCCTCTTAATATACTCTGTTAAGGCATCATAGAATATTTCAATTCGCTTCAAGCGTTAGCCCTCGCCGATTAATCTCTGTGTAGATAATATCTAGTTTATGGTTAAAAACTATTCTAAAACAAAACGTTATGGATAGGAGCTAGGAGTATTGTTTAGACAGTCCCCGACCCGATCGGTGCCTCCTCCTCAGTACCGGGTTCTTCGCTTATAGTTGTTGCTTCAACTGTTTTCCCTGGATGCATTGCTTTATACACTATTAATCCTAGTACTGCTAACAACCCGATCACTATTAGTGTTAACACTAGTATTTCCGGCGATGAGAGGAATGATCCTCCGCTCCTCAGACTCGTCGATTCCTCGATATTATCTGGTAGCTGCACGCCTACATTGATCCTCTTAGTCTCTCCGGGTGCTACTTGTACCAGTTCAACATTCTGTTTCATATCTTGACTTATCGGTGCAAGGCTGTAGCCTCCACGGTAGATCATTACGTAGCCGGGCTGATCCCCTTTATTAGTAACATTGATGAATCTACTACCCTTCCTCCCGGCAACTACTATCTTCGCCCCCGGAAAGCCTCCAACAACGATCTTGACTCCGTTAACGTTTATCTCTGCATGACTTGTCTCCCTCGGAATATTTCCTTCAAGTAATTTAAGCTCTACAACGCCTTCGCCAGTAAAGGGTTTGCCGTAGCCATCCCCGGATATCTTAACGTTTAAGTGCACGTAGAGTGGTAGAAGGTATGCTTCATGCAGATATATATCACCGGTGATCGTATAGTTTATCCCCAACTGCGAAAACTCTATATTTATAGTTTCATGTATAGCCGGGTACCCGTTATAATCAGTCGCCTCCAGCTTCTCAACACCATATAGTGATGGCCCAACGAGGCTTCCAGGGTTGAAGGTGCCTAGCTGCGGAGTCGATATAGTGCTCCTACCGATCTCGTTTCGCAAACCAGTATAATAGTTATCTATAGGTATTGTAAACTTATAACTAGCTTCGCTCTCACTCGGCGTTATAGTTGTTGTAGTTGGACTCGGAGCGTTTGTTGATGATATATAGCTTGTCCCACGGATTAGCCTCACTTCACCATAGATCGTTGAACCCGTTATGTTCAATAATATAATGAACTCCGCGCTTATCCTAATCCTCGAGGTATTATTGATCGAAATATCCATGGCGTACTCGTACTTCGCGTAAATATGGCTGGAACCGCTATTATCCTGGCTAATAACAGTTATTGGCGCTATACCTATGAGTATCGTGATAAGTAGAAACAGTGACACTACATACTTATTCAAACCCGTAAACCCCTCAGCTCAATCTTCAAAAATATCATAGGCTATAGCAATTGATAAAGGTAGTGGTTTAATGGGTAATTTATTTATTTTGTGGTGAAAAAATATTATTTGTAGAAATAACCCTGTTGGTGATGTTTGTTAAGTATAGGTATTTAGCATTGTTGATTACAATCTTAGTGTTGATCCTTATACCCATTCCATCCGCTAGTGATCCAGGGGTAGACGGTGTATCGGTAAATTACAGTATTGAACCGTCTTATGCTTACAATGATGTTTATATAACAGCCCATTCAGCCGGAAACGCGCCCTACAAGGTTACGATATATATATTGGTGTAGCACTAGGCGGGGAACCCGTAAAGACTTACTACCGTGAAGCCTTTGCAGCGCTAATTACTGGAATGTTACTGTTAGGATTAATTATTTATAAAAAATATATTGCTTAAACGCGGGGATTAGTTTTCCTATCCCCGTATCCTCTTCTATGTTTTCTTACTTCTCAGCAGGTATATCCCTGCTATTAGCAGTAGTATTATTACTACTCCAATTATTACCGCTGTTGTAGTAGACGCTGTAGGTGGTGGGCTGGTTGTTGACGGTGGAGTTGTCTGGGGCGTGGTTGTTGGGGTTGTTGTAGTTGGTGGTGTAGTTGTTGTTTGTGCTAGTACGCGTATTGTTACTGTTTTGACTGCCGTGTTTCCCGCCGTATCTGTTGCTTTGATCTTTATGGTTAGCGTCCCCGTTGGGATGTTTTCGAGGCTGTAGGTGATGCTGGTCTTCCCGGTTACGTTTATTTCTTCTTCTCCGATGTATAGTATTGTTTCTACCGGGTTTGCATCGTTAATGCCCCATTTCACGTTCAGAGTTTGTCCCAAGTAGTATGCTTCGTCTGGTAGTGGTGATATAATCGTTATAGTTGGGGGGATATTATCGACGATTATCGTTATTGATGCTTCAGCCTTGTTTCCTGCTTTATCTACTGCTTTCAGCGTTATCGTGTGTTCTCCGTCCCCTAGCTTTGTAGTGTCCAATGTATAGCTGTTCATCCCGGTTACTACTTGTTCCGCTCCATCAATCATTAGTATCGCTTCTTCAATGTTTGCATCTTCAACGGTGAAGGTTATACTCACCGTCCCAGATATCACCGCGTTGTTAGCTGGCGAAGTAATCTCTACTGTAGGCGGCGTATTATCTACGATTAAGACTATGCTCTCACTTGATTCATGCCCAGCTTTATCCGTTACTCTCAGCGTGATCGCTACTTCGCCGTCCGGCAGCGTTGTAGTATCCAGTACATAGCTTGTTTCACCGGTTATATCGTGTTCCACCCCGTTTATTACTAGCACTGCTTTATCCAGCGTTAGATCAGTATATGATACATTGATTGTTATTGTTCCTTTAACATAGGTATTGTTTCCGGGTGCGTTGATTGAGATTACTGGCGGCGTATTATCAATTGTTATAGTGATTGTTGACTCCACAGTATTCCCTGCTTTGTCGGAAACTACTAGTTTCAACGTGTGGGTTCCATCACTGTATTGCGTCGTGTCTAGCTGGTATGTTGTACCCGTTAATTCCGCTACTAGCGTGTTATCAAGGTATAACTTGGCTTCCTCTAGGTTTGCATCGCTATAGGATACATCGATAGTTACCGTTCCGGATACCACTGCTCCGTTCATTGGAGAATTGATCGATGCTGTTGGTGGAGTATTATCAACGATAATAGTTATCTCATCGCTTGCAACATGGCCTGCATTATCGGTTACTACTAGTTTAATAATGTGTTCTCCATCGTTTAGGCTTGTAGTGTCTAAGTCGTAGCTTGTTAATCCCGTCATGTTTATGGTGTCATTGTCTATGATTAGTAGTACTTGTTCTAGTGTTAAATCATTATAGGATACTGTAATTGTTATTGTTCCATGGTGATACGTGTTGTTGGCTGGGCTTGTTATCTCAGCTGTTGGCGGAGTATTGTCTACTATTACTACTATACTAGTCGTTGATTCATGCCCGGCTTTATCGCGTACTATTAGTGCTATATTGTGTACTCCGTCCGTCATGGTTGTTGTATCTAGTGTATAATTGTAGGTTCCTGTAATATTTACTGTCTCGTTATCGATTACTAGTAGTGCTTCTCTTAGGAATGTATCACTATACATTACAGATATGTTTACCACGTCGTGTATTACGGTTGAGTTGCCCGGTGATAGTATCCGTGCAGTCGGCGGGGTGTTGTCGATGTATATTGTTACCGTGTACTCTCTAGTGTTTCCGGCTTTATCCTTTACTAGTAGCGTTATATTGTGCTCGCCGTCGTTGTACTGTGTAGTATCCAGTACGTAGCTGTAGGTTCCGGTTACATCTATGTAGGAGCCGTCTATGCCCAGATACGCTTTGTCGAGGTTTGTATCTGAATAGTTGAATGTTACATTGATTACTCCAGAATAGTATCCGTGGCTTACTGGGTAGGTTATTACTGCTGTCGGCGGTGTATTATCGATTATGATTATTATTGAAGCTGATGCTGTATGTCCTAGTGTATCGTTTGCAGTAATTGTCAGCGTGTATGTTCCATCTGATAGTATCGTGGTGTTTAAGCTGTAAGTTGTTGAACCTGTTATGTTTACCGTTATGTTTCCTATGCTTAGCCATACCTGGTCTAGGTGTTCTTCATCAACACTATATGATACTGTTACTACTCCTCCTACTACTGAGTTATTAGCTGGCGTATTTATTGTTACCACCGGCGGGGTGTTGTCTATTATTATCGTTACTGTATCCGTGGATCTCCTGCCGGAATAGTCTATTGCTTCAAGCGATATCGTTAACTGTCCATCACTGTACTGTGTCGTGTCAAGTATGTAGCTGTATGATCCCGTAACGTTTATTGTTTCACCATTTATGTGTAGGTATGCGTAGACTGGTGATAGGTTGTCGGTGTAGTTGAAGGTTATATTGATCGTTCCGGATACTAGGGCTCCATTCTCTGGGCTCGTGATCTCAACTGTCGGTGGAGTCTTGTCTACGTAGAATACTAGTAGGTATTCCCTAGTGTTTCCTGCAATGTCTATTGCTACTATCCTGAAGTAGTGCATACCCTCTCTTAGGTATCCTAGGTTTAATCCCTGGAAGCCCATCGTGTATTCGTGTTCGCCGTTTAGGTTCTTTATACGCTGTAGTGATCCATCGAAGTACCCATAGGCTTTCGATAGGCCCGACGTATTGTCTACTATGTGGAAGAAGAAGCTAACTGTTCCTCCCGAGAAGTAGGTGTTGTTGGCTATGTTGCATGTTATTATTGGTGATAATGTGTCGATTCCTATGATAAGCGTATTTACTGGTTCAATGTTGCCTACGTTATCTATGCTGTAATACATTATCGTGTGTGTTCCGTCATTGCTGTGGTCGCTTGGTGCCGGTATATAGACTATGTTCCCCACAATCCATGATCCATTATCTACGCTGTAATAAGTAGCGTTTACTCCTGCAACGTTATCTGTTGCTGTAAGCATTATTGTTACGTCATTATTATACCATGTCTTCGTAGAATTATCGGTTGTAGTTGGCGGCGTATTATCTGGAGTGACATATATTGTTTTAACCTTAGTCTTCCCAGATACGTCTACTGCTACTATTGTTATGTTTAACGGTTTACCATCCGGGTATGTTGTTGTATCTATCACTAAAGTGTAATTGTCTCCTTCTACCAGCGTCCACATAGTAGTGGAGCCATTGATGTATACTTCGGGCGTTGTTGGTAGGCTGTAATATGTATCATAGATCTCTGCTGTAACCGTTACATTACCGGATACAATCGTGTTATTCTCTGGCTCATGTACTATAATTGTTGGAGGAGTCTTGTCGAGGTATACATATATTGATAGTGAATCATTGGCTGCCCCGTCTATTGTTACCGCATTGATTATTAGTGTAGTTGGACCGTCGGGTAGTTTTGATAGGTTTAACTGTACTGCTACATCTCCAACTACTTCGTCTGCACTGCCGACTGTTAGGTTTCCAGCTGTTATCGTTATGTTTGTCTTCTTATAGCCGTTTATGTATAGGTGTATAGTTGTTACTGCATCGATGTATGATCCCGGTGTTAGAGTTGTGTTCTGGATGAGTCTTAGTGTTTCAAGGGTTATTGTTTTCTCGAGTACTCCGATCGATGTAGCGTTTAGGTCTGTTAGTTCTGCTTTTATGCTCCACTTCCCTGATTTATTGATCGTTATGTTCTCGTCTACGGTATATGTTGTGTTCGGCGGTATCAGTACGTTTACGGTTTTAACTAGTGATTCGTTGAGGTATATGTTTAGTTTTCCGGTTATTGGTTTTGTAGAGTTGTTTGTTATGTTCGTCGTTACTGTTAATGGGTTGCCTTCTACTATTGGTTTAGTAGTTTCTAGCCCTGTTATCGAGACGTTGTAGAGTGGTTCGTAGACTATTCCGCTAGCCCATGTCTTGTTTTCTGGCGGTGTTTCTACTGCTGGGTCTAGGCTACGCCTCCATACTAGTGCTAGGTACCCGCTCGGTGTATGTGCGAATGTGTACTGGTTATCTAGTAGGTCGTCATCCGTTATCCTCGCCGTCACCGTCTTCCACGTTACAGTATTGATAATGTATACTTCTATATCGTCGCGGTCATCCCTGATATTAGCGGCTATTAGTAGCTTGTTCTTACCTGATAGCATTGATGGATCGAAGCCCGTCCCTATCCTTACAATGATCCAAGTGGTTCCGTTCCATCCTGCTAAGTAGATGTTTCCTCCATCAGTGCTCCACGCGATCCTGCCATAAGTGTCGGCGTCGAGTAGTGCTGCATAACTCGTGGTTGGTAGTGTGTCTGGTGTAGTCCATGATTCACCGTTGTACCGGGCGTACTTTACTCCCCTGATCAGTTCATCTCCGTCCCAGTATAGGTCGGTGGCCCAGTATACCGTGGGTCTTCCATCTATGAATCCTGCTGCTACATCGTATATTGTATACGTGCTTGGAACCCTTGATCCCGGTATGATCGTTACCGGGCTCCAGCCCGATCCATCGTTTAACAATGCCTCGACTACGTAGGAGTTATTAATTAGCGTCGACCAAGCCGCTATTGTTAATCCATTATACGACTCGACATCCAATGATAGCGAGACGTTTACAGCTATTATTTCTGGAGGCGTCCACGCTGATCCATTGTATTCTGCATAGTATAATGTACCCCTGTTGAGTAAGCGTACTAGCTCTGACAGAGTCGTGTCCTCGTTTATACTGGGCATTGCTAGGGCCAGTACACCGAGCTTCGAACCTACTTGTACTGCTCTGACTAATGCATAGTTCTCGTTGGGAAAGCTGAGCTTGGCTGGCGTAGTCCATGTGTCTCCGGCTAGCTCTGAGATCATTATCCTTGAATTGTTATTATCTGTTGAGACCCATACGGTGTACAATCCTAAACCTTTTACGTAAGCTGTTGACTCTCCTAGGCTGCTCATTGCCGATGGTGATGCTAGTGTTGGATAGCGTAGATCAATATCGTAGAACTGATAAGATAACAGTGTTACACCTGGATCGTTGTAGCTCTTCTTAACCCATGATCCATGCTCGTATACGTATTTCAACCCATAGGTTCCGGAGGCTGAGGCTGAGAATAGTGAGAGGTCTACCTCGACATTACCCGTTATTCCCGCTTTGAACTCTGCATAGTAGTCGTAGTCCTTGTAACCTGCGTGGAATCCGGCTGTTGCCTCTGCAGATAACTTTACTCTTGAACCAACGCTTAACTCTGCTTTACCAGTAGCTGATATTCCGAGTATTAGCGTTGGTATTGCTTTAACCTTCAAGTGCTCGTCTAGCTGTATTACTGTTGATGATAGTTCTAGGTAGATCTTTCCTTCAACGCTTAACGGCTTAGCATCATCACCAGCTCTAGGTATCCACCTAGCCCATTCCAACGGGAATTCATAACTCCACCTATATCCTCCCCCAGCGGACAGCTCAATCGTTATGCCGTCGAAGCCCCATTTACAGTTCTTGACGCTCCATCCACCACTAGCTGTTACCTTCCCTTCCGCCCCGTAAATTCCGACTCCGAGCTCAATGCTTCCACTACCACTTACCTTTACAGATGTCGGCGTTGGATCTACCTCTATTGAGAACTCAGCCTTGATCTCTATCGGCGAGCTAGACTTAACCATGTCTAAGAGTATCTTCGGCGCTGGCAGGTTCTCAAAGCTCCACTTATGGGAGCCCTTCAAATAGGTTATAAGTGCTTGCAGCCATCCAGGCATTTTCACCTTTTTATCGCATTCTTTAGGTTTAACCTTGTCATTATTAGGCTTAGGTAGATGCGCTACACTATTCTTAGCATCCTGGAAGCTCGAGGCTGCTACGAATATCGATGTTGAACCAGTGTCGATTTGTAACTTGTAATTCGTCGCTACGACGTAGTGTCCACCGTTCATATGCTTAGTATCTACTGTTACGGTGAATGTGTATATGTCTCCTCCAGCCGATGCCGCTTTCTCAATAACTCTAGGCGGTAGTGGTATCTTCACCGTTCCTTCCGGTATAGTGTTGTGCCAGTTATAGACTGGTACGCCGTTCACATATATTGTTCCATCGTGGGGTAGTACGTGCCAGACATCGTAGCGTGGTATGAAGTCTATCCATAGGGTTGCGTTTACTTGTAGTGTATTGTTGAATGCTGGTGGATCAACTGATACCTTGATCTTCGTTGATACGTGGGGCCTATTAGTACAGTACCAGTCTTTCGACTGGCCGGTAGCCCTAACGTGTTCGACTGGTACGCTATATATCTTTGAACCCTTCGGGAGGTTTATGGGCGGCATCTCATACCTATACGATGCTGGGTCTCCAGTTTCAACGACTAGGGTTCCATTATGCTGTGCCGGGTCCAACGGGTATATTCCTAGTACTGGTATTACGTAGAAGTATATCGCTTGTCCCTCCTCTATTCTGACATGGTTCATCGAGGGGTATACGTAGGCGAACGATGAAGCCGGTCCTTCGAGGCGTACGCTTAGATCAGTTATCGTATCTCCATGATTCACCAGCCTCCACGACTGTACTAGTGTATGATTATCCATTCCGAGATAGTCTAGTGTAACGTTGAAAACCGGCTCCTTGACATATACGTGTATAACCATGTAGTCTGTAGCGTTACTGTCTAGGTTCACCAGCATTGCCGTTATAGTGTAGTTATTCCTAGTCGTGTCTGCAGCGTGTATTACCAGCATTAACTCGACGTATTTACCAGGATCTACTTCTTCAACGGTATCGATTGATCCTGGTCCTACGAAGTCTACTATTAGCTCTGGGCTAGACTCTATGATCTTAGCGTAGATCGTGTGTGAATATACGTAGTCGAGATTCCTTACTTTAATGTAGACTAGCTGGTTGTAGTCGCGTTTAATCGTTACGTTAAGCTCGTGGTCCACGAATACTACTGAAACCGTTACGTTTACATAGTACATCGGAGAAGTGTATGAGCCGTATTCTGATAACGCCTCTATGTAGAACACGTATCTGTGTCCTGATGATAATCCCCCTATTGGTATCCTGTAGAAAGTATTCCTCGATAACTCGCCATACCTTATAATTGTCCATGAAGGACTACTTACATCTCTGAAATAGATTGTTCCATTTATCGGTACGTTGCTCCTAAATGTTATTACTAGAGTGTTTGATGCTAGAACTGTGTCGTTGCTTCTAGGAGATATTATCCTGACTATTGGGTCTCTAACTATCCTTATATCAACCTTTTTAACTACGTAGTATTCTACGCTCTGGAGTGATATGTTTATTAATAACACGTATCTTCCAGGCGGTATGGTTGCATTAACCAATATATCCATTGCATTATTCACTACTACATCGAAGCTTGTCGTGCCTTCGACGAGGCTCGATGCATTCCCCACTAGTTCTACGTGTGCGTTGTTTATTATTGATGGAAGCTGTGATCCTATCCATAGTGTAATCTTATCTGTCTGGCCCATGCTATAGACTGCTTCGCTCCTACTTACATCGACGCGTACCACGTCGCTGATATTGTGGATAAAGACTGTGATCGTTGAATTGATGGTTATCGAGGTATTAGTATAGATAAACACTCTGTAGGTCTTCGGGCCTACTCCTTCAGGCAATGTATCAACTAATACTGGTATATTAGCTATTTCTCCCGGGTTTACCGTGAAGGGTAGGGTCGCATTGACTACTATGCTGGATGAATCGAATACTATGTTTGTAACCTTTAACGGTACACCTCCATTATTCTGTATTTTGAGGTTGAATTCTTCATAGTACGTGTATATTACATCGTAGGCTGTTTGTCCGAGGATCAACGATCTAACTAGGGGTCCATGATAAACTACTTCATTATTTGTCTCATCGGATTCATAAATGTCATTGCGTGGATCAATTACTATCCTAGTATTCTCAAGGCTCGGCGGTATGGCTGTTAATGATAGCGTGACGTTCTTTTCCTCCCCGCTTTCCATTCCCCCAATGATGTAGTTGTTTCCAATGAGTAAATCATTTACAAGGGCTTCAATGTAGATGTCGCGTTTGAAGCTTGCACCATAATTCTTCACCGTTATATTAATTATTATTTGATCCCCTGCTTCTACTGAGCCGTTTATAACTGGTGAGTAGATACGTGTTATTGCTAGGTCTGGTGCTGGTATAATGAGGGTTGTAGTGTAGTTGTTATCCGTATAGTCGTGCTCTACTACTTCGTGGAACGGGTTTACAGCTATTCTCACAGTATATGTCCCGGGATCCAGGCCGTCGAGTACCGGGATAGTAATATTTGCTTCACCGCCTACGTCTAGCTCTGGTACTTCATCAATAAGCCTCACAGATCCTACTTCGACTGTTACCGCTACGGGCCTCGTTGAGGCGTAGTCTCCATTATTCCTTACCCTCAGCGTTATATTGAATCCTGCCCATGGATTCGGCGTTGGCGGGGTTATTTCCGCACTAATTAATGTAAGGTCTGGTCCTGCAACATATATTGTCTTGGATGCTATGTTGTTGTCCCTGAATGGATCTGCTACTTCGTGTTTATGTCCCCATACATATGATCCCCCTACTATCCTCTGATAATGATCATCTACTATCGCCTTAATCGTGTAATAACCTGTATAAACCGGTATCGTCACCGTTATATTCTTCTCCTCTCCAACACTAAGCCCATTTACCTCGACTTGTTCTAGGAATTCATCGTTTCCGAAGAAGGCTACATAGAACGTCTCGTTGAGTGATCCTGGGCCGTTGTTAACCATCGTAACTGTTACGTTTACTTCTCCCAGGTTGTGGTATGGTCCCTGCGAAATGTTCATCTCTTTTATTTCTAGATCGCTGTATGGTACGGTTATTATGAATACGTACTTGTTGTTTGCCTTGCTTGATTCTGACACGTAGCCGTGTGGATCAATTATTATCTCTATCGTGTTGTTTCCAGCATGTACAGTTGTGGATAACGTTACTGTTACCGTGTCTCCAGGGTATAGGTCTTTTGATATATAGCTTGAAGCTTTTACTTTCCCATTTACTTTTAAGTCTACTGCGAAGTTTGTCTTAGTCCCTCCTACTCCTATATTAGTAATATTGAATACTACATGTACTATATCGCCGCTCGCAGGATTCGCTGGTGTAAAGTATAGACTGGTGAATGCTAGGTCTGGATATGGGATATTTACGGGTAGAGTTGCCTTATTATTGGACCTATTAGCATCGGGTACTTTACTGTGGGGGTCTGCTACTACTGTGTAATTAGTCGTTCCTCCGCGTAGTAGTATGTAGAATGTTACTGTTACCGTTTCACCCGTGTCTAGGCCATTTATATTTCTTGACCCTAGGTATTTATCGTTAGCATACAATACTATGCTTATAGACCTTAGTGTTTTTCCTCCCGTGTTATTAATTATTGCTGTTATCTTCCCTATTCCTCCATCGATCAATTCACTTGTATTTAATGATACTAATACTACTTCTATATCCGGCTGCGGTATTGACAGTGTGTAGTTGTAGGCGTTGTTTGCCTCATCGGACTCGCTGATCTCATTATCCGGATCCACTATTATTACAGCATTTGAAGATCCACCAAGTACAACTATGTTCACAGATAATGTTACTACTTCACCTACTTCGAGCGAGTATATCCTCCTATAAGCTACTATTGATCCGTAGATTATCTTGACGCTGGCCTCGTGGTGCAGTGCTCCGGGCCCATTATTTGTTATGTTGAAGTATAATGTTGCACCTGCTCCATCTGCTAGTGTTCCATTAATCCACACGCTAGTTACTTCTAGGTCTGGGCGTAACACGTTTATCCATGCTGTTAACTCGTTATTACCCCTATTAGGATCAATTATTGATTGATCTGGATCTACTACGACCCTGACCTCATCGGTACCCGCTACAGCGGTTATCGGGGCTGTTACCGTAGCATTGTAGCCGCTGAGCAATCCATGTACGACTGCCTCGTATACCTTAGTCCCATTCTGGTAGAATAATACGTTGAAATCGTTGAATACGTGTCCGGGCCCGTTATTCCTTATAGTGGCCGTTACGAGAACAGTGTCTCCATCGCTCGGCGTTGATGGTGTCCATGTTATACTCGTTACTTCTAGATCGCTTGGATTCGTCGTATATGTCTTATTAGTGTATCTTCCAGAGTAGACGTGTATGTTGTAGACGTATCCTAGACCGTAAATGTACAGTGTGTATGTTCCAGGCAGTAGGTATGCTGTAATCGTTCCGTTTGCATCAGTGTACAATGTGTACAGTGCATAGCTCCTACTATAAATCGTTATAGCAATGCCCTGTGCAGGTGTTCCATTATTATACTGCATGCGTACTACTAACCCGCCAAGTGTAAAGTTGTATTCTTTAAACACTAGGGGTTCCGCGGTAATATTGTAGAGGTTATACGGTCCGCCATAGTCATCGTATGGATCTAGGTTGAAAGCGTATGTTCCGTTTACTAGGGGTCCGAATACGACTTTACCCTCTGAGTCGGTCTGGCTAGTTGATACAAAGCTTCCCAGTGAGCCACTTACCTCAGTATACAATGACACAACCATAGAATACCCGTATGGGTGATCGATGGATGGATTCAGCGGTGATCCATCGGGTTTATATATCCGTAGCACTAATCCGCCGAGCTTGAAGGTAACGTCCCTTGTAGTGTTTTCGGGGAGGACTACTGTCTTGTTTACATCCCAGCCATTACTCATATCCGAGTGTATAACGTATGTTCCAGGGATTACGTAGAAAGTCTTAGTATTATTGTGATACAAGTAGTATGACCAAGAAACATATGACCCATCGATAGATGAGATAGTGAATTGGAACGGGTTTCCGAGATAGTATTTTGAAGGGACTAACGTGTGTATGTTCAGGATCGAGAGGTTTAGCTGGTATTTCTTCACCGTGTAACTCGGTATAATTACGAGCTCATCTAGCCTGCCAATAATTGAGCTCCAATCGTTCTTCTGTAGAATATACGTTCCCGGTACAATGATAGTATAGTCTTCTCCCAAGCGATCCGTTATTAGCCTTATATTTGACGTGTAGTCGAGTGTGTATAAGTAGAACTCCTGATATTTTACTGGTCCCGTCGGTGATAGTACTTTTAAGTAGAATATGCTTAGATTATACTCTCTATACTTCTGTGAGTCCATGTAGATGGTTTCAGTTATTGAATAACCTTTTCTAATCACTATTGTTACATTAATGTCTAGTGGTGTGTAAATTATTGCGTCTCCGGTACTATTAGTAGTGTAGTATAATACTGCTGAGTAGCCGGATGTACCAGTGGTATTATAATACACTGCTATAGATATACCATAGAGGGTAATATCGTAATTATTCTCCGGTATATTAATATGTACGTGCAGCATTGCAACGTTTATTACTACATCGGCGAGTTCCCCGATCCCAACGTTTACGGCTCTCTTTAGGAACGTTAAGTCTATTATATATGTTCCATTTGTAACGTAGAAGTATACTGGTTCATAGCTTGATGTATACGTGTATACTAGGGATGTCGTATACGTGTTATTCGCTCTAAGCACTACGCGTAGCCCGCCAGCATAGTTTCCATTGGTGTCTAGGACTCTTAGCTTTATCACTGATAAATTATAGTATAGCGTGGATGAAGTATTTACTCCAATATTGACATCCCCGACTACTGCGCCATACCCAAATAATGGATAGTACGACCAGCCTACATAGTATGCATCGCTGTATCCGTAGTATAATCCCCTTATAACTACTCTATAACTTCCACTTGTAACGTAGAACCTTGCGATTCCGTCGGAGCCTGTATATGCCCCCTTTATGATCTTAGACATGTCCGGAGTATAGAGGATTACTTCTACATTGCTCGGACTCCCTATGGGTGATGTAATGTTTACGTCTATCCTCGAGAACACTACTTTCAACTTGTTATATCCTGTTATTGTAATGTTTAGTTGTAGTCCGTATCCGAACTGTTTGTTCAAGTAGTATTTTGCATTGTAGGGACTATAAGAGTAATTTACTCCCGGAAACACTAGCCTGTAATCGCCCGGCATTAATGATATGAAGGTTTCCCCGTATGAGTCGGTATAGCCTGATGATACATAGTATCCGTTTACATCATACACGGTATAATACGCATTCTCCACAGGCTCGTTATCGGGGCCTACTACTTTAAGGCTTAAACCAGCAACTTTTAATTCTACTAGCGTAGCGTTGCACTCTGTAAGTGTTATGTTTGTGTAGCCGTAGTTGTCTAGGATGTATTGTCCGGGTGTTAATGGTATGAATATATAGTTTCCTGTACTTACATACCCCGATCTTACGAGGGATCCCGAGAGCGTATAAATAGAGTATTTAGCCCTAGCACCCTCCGGGTAAGTATTATTCAAGTGGAGGGCTAGCACTGAAATATTGTGCTGGTATACTAGTATTTCCCCGCCATTTCTTATTAATGCGTGATCCATTAATCCATAGCCTATCAGGGATCCGTATATGTATTCTCCAAACTTTGAGTAGAACCATGTAGAATTCCATGGGTCTCCAGGTATTATTACAGCGTATTCGCCGGGTGTAACGTAGAATACTGCATATGCTTGTGGATAGTATGTTGCAAAGTATCGATTCCCTATAACTTCAGTGTATGGGTCTGATAGGTTGCTATTATATCCTAGTAGGTACGCGTATAGTGAACTAGCTAAATCATAGTCTCCACACGGGTTTAGCATAACTACTATCTCCGACACGTTGAAGCTTAGCTCAACATGGTCGTTGGGGCCTAGTATGAAGCTATACTCCGTACCGTAGCCGTACCGGTTCCATGACTGTATAGTAGTCCTGGATCCTGGGAGGGCTATTGTATAGTTTCCGGGTTGAAGCCATAAATCATAGTCTTTACTATTATAGAGGCGTGGCGCGAAGCTGTATAGTCTTCCATCAGTGTTATTCCTAATGTAGAATACAAGCCATGGACTACCGGATACATTAACGTGTAGTGTAACCTTTGAGAGGCGTAGCTCGACATAGACGGATTCTCCAGGAGCAACGCTAACGATTCTACCGCCCGTATAGCTGTAGAGGAAGGGATAGACTAATATCCTATAAGTCCCTGCTGCCAGGTAGGCGTAAGCATATCCATCCATATCGGTGTAGATAATCTCTGAAGAGTAGCGGTCTAGGGATCTGAACTGAACCCTAACATTAGCCGCTGGCTCACCGCCGGGTCCTAGTAGGCGTAGGACTATGAATCCTCCCGGATACTGGAAAGTCCTGTTTAGTACTTGCCCATTCCCTGTTATATTGACTGTTCCTAGTAGGTGATCCTCATCCTCTATTGGTACAAATGTCCATAAACTATAGTTTCCAGGGGGTAATGCTATAACAGCTGTACCGCTTGCATCAGTCGTTATCTCCGAGTAAAACTGTCTACTATCACCAGTCCCCCTATAGATATCGATGTCCACGCCGGGTACCGGGGTATTATTTACCACTAGCCTGACCCTTAGTATTGATAACGTGTAGTTAACGATAGCTAATCCATTAGGATCAACAGCGATATTCGACGTTAACGTTCCATTAATAGGTTCCCCATCAGAACCTTCAAGATAAACCATGTATACTCCAGGGGTTACTTCGAAGCTAGCCGTCAATGGGAGGTTCCAGTAGGGCTCCTCCCTAATAATTCTTCCAGGAACTGGTGTTCCATTAACTACTTTCTGTTCAGCGATAACTATCCTAATGTAGCTGCGGACGCTTTCAGGCGAGCCGGGGAGGTCAATGTTTACGGTTATCCTGCCTAGGTTGAAGTATGTCTCAGTTATATTTGCTTCTGAAACGTTTAAGTCTAGCCTTGTCTCACCATACCCTATGTTGACGTACCATTCATAAGTAGTATTGATTCCAGGTACTATGACTGTGTAGCTGCCTGGTAGTACGTAAAATGCTATGCTTCTTTTAGTCCTTCCACTAATAATATATTCCCCACTCGTATCATTACCCTGCACAACAATTACCGGTATCCATTCCGAAGCCCTCTCGCCATTATATGATGAAACATTTACGACTAGCTTACCAGTCCGAAACACCTGGTCTACTACTACGCCGGGTGTTATTG
>JALWZC010000089.1 GCA_027002875.1 Desulfurococcales archaeon | reverse complement strand
ATACTATGGGTCTACGCTCTGGAGATTATGTATTAGTATATGAGCATGAGGGGAAACTAGTAATTACACCGCCGAAAGTTGAAGCCAAGAGGAGGATCGGTGAGATCAGGGTTCTCGAACCTGTTGATAACGAGGAAATATTTAGGGTACTTGTCGCAATGTATCTCGCCGGCTATGATACTATAAAGGTTAGCTTCAACCCTGAGATCAAGGGGTTGGCTAAGCGTTTAAGTGATTTGAAGAATTATGCTAGGATAAAACTTGCCGGGCTGGAAGTTGTTGATGAATCCTATGATACTATTACTATGAAGATACTCCTAGACCTTAGAGAACTCCCGTTGATAAGGGCTCTGCGTAGACTACACTTAATTGTTAATAATATGTTGAAGGACTCTATAGAAGCCTTCTACCGTAATGATAAAGGGTTAGCCGACGCTGTAATTCAGAGAGATGATGAAGCAGACAGGTTCCACTTCATGATTGTTAGGCAGCTTGCACTAGCACTACTAGATATTAGGATAATGTATGAGTTAAAAATCAACAACCCCGTTGAAACAATTAATTATCGTATAGTTGCTAGGAACCTCGAGAGAATAGCCGACCATGCAGTTAATATTGCGAAGAGAACCTATCATAGACCGGAGAAATGCGTTTTATGTGAGGAAACATATAGGATTGGGTTAAAGATAATCGATCTATTCAATAAGGCTATGGATAGCTTATACAAGCTAAGCCGTCGAGAAGCCGAGGAAGCAATCAAGACTAGTAGCGAGATAGTCTCATTAATCGAGACAACACTGATAAATAAGATATTGATGGGTGATATAGACTCTAAAGAGAAAGCATTACTAACAATGATCTACGATAGCCTCCGAAGAATAACAAGGTATAGTAGCGGAATAGCGGAAGCTACACTAAACATTAAGGCTAATAGGAATAACGTAAACGAGATCAAGTAAGAAGAATAATGTTTCAACTAATTCTTTAGCCACGTAGAGTTTTAGGGCAAGTTCTATAAGTATTCAAAAGTATCCCTTTAACACATCCTAGCCATTTCCAGCATGGAGGGCTGTTGTGATTGGCTTCGATGACCCCGGGTATTAATGATAAAATCATGTTCTTCTTAATAGTCGCCGGTTTATCTGTATTATTTATTTTTCTAACACAGGGTTTCTGGGCTATTTGGATAGGTTATGCTGATACCGAGCTGTACAATTACCTATGGATAACACCAGCTATATGGTTGTTAATATATTACCTCGTATCAGAGGGTAAGTTTGGGCTTAATGATAAGTATTCTGCGTCTATTTCAATAATTCTTTTATCCATAGGGATCTACCTCTATACACATGCCCCCTATTCCCCACTCATAGACCAAGAACTAATAGCCGGAACTGTTTTCACGGGCTCCGCTCTACTCGTTTTCCTACTCGATAATTTTAACCCTAGGAAGCTTCTAATAGTAACGCTAGCCGTAATTGCTACGGGTATCCTTTTAATACCGCCGCCTACTGGCTGGGTTTTTGATTTATCAGCGGTACTTACAAGGCTACTCCTACACCTAGCAATACCTCTAGCACGCTTACTCGGAACCCAACTATCCTATACCGAGAAGACTGGTTCTCTACTCGTAGTTGTTTCCTCGCCCAATGGACCAGTTAGTTATGATATTGCACCCGTTTGTAGTGGTATCATAGGGTTCCTCAGTGTGCTGGCCGTTACACCATTGATTTTCTACGCTTCCTTCATGGGTTCAAAAAGTAATATGCGAAAACTAATCGCGGGATTATCTGGTTTCTTATCCTTAGCTATCGGAATGTTTCTGGTAAATGTGTTAAGGCTAGCATTGGTCTTCTATACTACATGGCTTTGGGGAAGGGAAGTCGGGTATAATCTCTTTCACTATACTCCCGAAGTAATACTCATACTACCCGTAGCCTATATAGCAGTAAAGATAGTTGAAAAGATCGCTGGCGGCTACTTCTTCAACGTTTCTAAGCCTAGAGTAACTTTCCGGGTAGACTTGTCGAGACTTATAGCTTTTACATTAATGCTGCTAGTCATTACACCGATCACTATAAGCTACAATTACTCTACGAGCAACTACCTATTCGTTAACATCGATAACGGTCCACCAATGATCCTAGACCGGGGCCGTGGCGTAGTAGAAGAATTTATATCACCCAGTAATACCATGGGGTTAAACTTTAAGTACTTCGGGAGAATACATGAATGGGAAAAAGAACTCAATCCAACAACCCGTATACACTTTTTCAGGCACGTATTCAATAATAGTAGAATGCTAGACATATACGTCGAATACTCAATGACAGGTTCAGGGATACATGTATGGGAAGTATGTTTACCCTGGCAGAACATATCGATCTACAATACGTCCTGGCCAATATTCCATGATCCAAGCAATAAGTTCCTACAAGAAGTATGGTATATCCAGTACGGTAAAGGTAGTTTTAACGGTGTATTAATCTACTGGAGAGATAAGGTCTATACTAGTAGGGGGGTAGAGTATTTCCGTCTAACAGTTATGCTCAATAAGTATAATGGAAATATTACTGAAAAAGACAAAACACTGGTTTATAAACTCGCATACAATCTCTGGCTTACCACACTTAAAACCAGTTATAGTATCAGGAGTATCGAAAGCATAGGTTATACTTACTTTATAAATACGACCCTACCAGTAATCGTAATCAGCTACATAATATTGTTCTATAATGAATTGACAAGAAAGATTAAGAAGTCGTTGATTAGCAGCGTTAAAAATAATTAGGAGAAAAAAGACGCTTAGTTATATAGTTTAAGTATACTACCGCGTTATTGTACAGCGGCCTTTGTAGCTACCTTCTGTACTGCTGGTTGTCCTAGTACCTGATAGTATACTTCAACAGTGTGCTCTGTACCAGTGTCCCACTTCGGGTTATACTTAGCATTCTTGAAGACAGTATAGGTTCCAGAGAATACTTGTCCCGGATTCAGCGATACTGGCTGGAAGTTCTTAGTTGAGAGACCGTCAACTGTAATGTTCTTTATAGTTACAACTCTCTGTCCAACGTTCTTAATACTGATCTGTAGTGTTACTGATAGGCGGTTTTCACCTAGTTGTGGATAGTACTTAATCGTCCTGTAAAGGACGGCGTCCTGTATTTCTAGAACATTCTGTTCAACGCTCGTTCCTGATAGTAGGATGAACTGCCTCAGCACGAACACTCCAGCGATTACTGCTATTGCTATTAGGATAAGGGTAGCTATGACTGGGCTTATCGCCTTCACACCCATTCACCCGAGTAGAGGCTTATACTAATCTATATATTTTTAATATGTGCTACTAAATTTAGCTTTTTCTTTATACTTCTATTTAGGAGTAGTTTGTATGCCGTATAACCTCCCTATTAGAATGTAGTTTATATTCGAGTATATCCGGACAATACAGTATAGAACTTATTTGAATTATATCCTAGAAGGTTAAGTATGGGGAACCAGGTTCGTATACCCCAGATCCTTGACAGCCTTCAAGTATTCTTGCCAAAATATTATTGCATCCGGATACCTCTCCGTCTCGTTGAGGGTTATAGCTTTCTCGATTACATTTGCTAGTTTTGTATTAGCCTTCCTCCTAATAATCCTAACTTCTTCCCGATCATCGTCTTCGATCAGGGAGACTACTTGTGAGATGAATGCTTCGATAGGCATTTTACGCCCACTATTATAGCGTTTAAATAGTTCCTCGAGCCTCCTAGCTTTTTGTACAAGTTTAGGATTCTCGACTAGGAAGATCCTTAGTGGGACTGTAGCGCCATAAATGTATTTGAGTATCATGAGGTTTACTAGTATACGATTCATAAGCTTTTTACCAGTAGCTGCGTAGAATAGCGTTACCCCGAGGCTATAGACGTCATAGTTATAGCTAGTCCTACCCCGAATCAATGCTATAGGATCAGCATACTCCGGTGTCGACTTCTTCAACTCGATTATTGAGTCGAACATGTGGGGTAAACCTACGAAATCCGCTAGTAGTGGAGAGTACTCGTAGGGCTCCGATAAGTCTTCAACTAGTAATATGTTTTGCGGCTTAATATCCATGTGGAGGTAGTGGTTTACATGTATTAATGCTAGTGCACCAGTTAAGCGAAGGCCTAGGAAGGCTAATTCATGGGTTGATAATGGTTTCTTCCTAATCTTACCGTCTAAATCACCCATTCCAGCATAATCTTCAAGGACTAGTGGGGGTATGTTGACGTATTCCTCCTCAGTGTAATGATCTCTGAGTATAATTACAGCTTTCGGTTTAAGAATATATTTACGATAATGTATTAGCTTATCGGCTAAAAGTTCATCATAACCCTTCGTGAGTAAGCTCTTCCTAATAGATTCCTTAGTAGACTCGGCTACTTCTAAACTATTAAGTATACCCCTTAAAACCTCCGTTAAGCCTTGAGATTTAGTACCCACTGCTAGAGGTTTCCCATCAATAGTTTTTTCCCTAGGGATTTTTACAGCGTATTCTCTGCCGAAACTATCCTTTCCATGGAGTACATACATGTATGCTCCTTTATCGGTTAATATACGGTCGATGTATATATCGTAAATAACCTTGTTTAACCATATATGCGGCGGCTTAGCTGAAACCTTCTCCCTAATACTCTCCTCGATATGCTTCTTCATAGGATCCGGTAGGTTATCGTGTGGAACGGCGCCTGCATTCATCCTTATAAGTGGGTTTTTAGGGTAGAGTTCCTTGATCAGGTAGTTATACGCGAGGCCCCCGATCATCTGCGATCCTTTCTTAGGCTCGTAAACGATAGCTATAACAGTTGTAGAGTTTAGAAGCATTCTTATACTCCATTCAGTCCCAGACTCCTTTAAAACAATGTAAACAGCCCTATTCTTCTTTGATTCTTCAACACCTATTTTCTTCATGTACTCAAAAGCTTCTCCAAGCCTAAACCTCTTATTAGTAACCAGTAACTCCTGGTTGAGTAAAATATACGATAAAGTAACTGGGTCTACGAATTCCCGGCTCGCATCATCTATTTTAGAGTACGCGTTTAATTCAACCATCATAGTTCACCAGCTAAAATCACTGATTTACAGCTACGGCTACCGCGTCAATGCCCTTACTCGCTTTCCCTCTCACCTTCACCCTTAGACCTAGATACAGAGAGTATTGTTAATCCAACAACTATCTCAGTACCCTCCTCTAGTTTAACGGCCCCTTTACCCTTAATATCCTCGTTACCGACGATTGTCCCATTAGTACTGTCTAGGTCTTCAATATACCATTCACCGTCCCTATAGAAGATCCTTGCATGCCTCCTGGAAACATAGGGGTCCGGTATGACTATATCGTTAGTCGGATACCTTCCAATAATGTATTCTCCCGGCTCCAACTCCCACTGCGTCTGGGGCATGAAGAAATTGCTCTTTACAACTTTTAGTATTAGCTTATCGCTTTTCCCTTCACTCAACGCGTTCACCTTTTTTCTCCTCTTCTTTTATTTCTTTGAGCTTCCCAGATATAATCTTTGAGATTACTGAAGCCATCTCCTTTGTTACATCTGATGAAACACCTTCTTCCTCAACTTTCTCGCGTATACTCATAGTTGTAGCCGCTAAGCCCTCGCTTCCAAGCCTCATTGTAGCATTTATCATTTCTTCGAGCTCCTTCTCCAACTCCTCCTTCCTAAGCCCCTTCTCCAATTTACGGCTAAGCCTTTTAGCCGTCTTAACAAGTTGTACTTCCGCAACTACTTCTTCACGTATACCCATCTCCCTTGCCTCGCCTGGCGAGAGAACTCTTACCTTATACTTCGCTGACGGGGTGAATTCTCGTTCACCGGTAACCGGGTTTATGTAGGACACTTGTATTTCCGCGATCTCCTTATCCCCCGGAGGTAGGGGTGGAGTGATTATTTCACCTATAACGTCAACTGTTTCCCGATAACTTATATCTCCAAGCTCTACTTCGACACCGTCGGGTATGTTATAGTATTCGCGGTTATAGATCGTTACCGTGAATCCGGGAGGAGTCTTGATTACAACTGTTACGTTCTTCGCACTAATCTCCCTAGCAATCATAGTGTACTCCTTCATAGCCTTACGCAGCTTCTCGGGCTCAGCTACGTGTTCAAACACGCCGTTAAGAACTGTAGCGATCCTAGATAATAGTTTCTCATTATATTCTCTCCCAACACCAATAACGAGAGCTGAAACACCCATATCTCTAAGCTTAAATACTGGTTCAAGGATCTTATCGATCTTTTTCGGCCCCTTCGTCGGTTCACCATCAGTTAGAAATATGAGTCTAACACCAGCTACAGCACCCCTACTGAGAAGAGCTTTAACTTCGTCAACTAGTTTCTTAAATACCTCGTAGATATTCGTACCACTACCAAGCTTCATGGAAACTATGGCTTTTTCGATCCTATCCCTCTCAACTACGGGAACGGGTTCGAGGATTTTATGGAATTTACCGTCGAAACTATAAACTCCTAATAGATCCTTATCCCTTAATAAATCAATAATTTCTAATGCAGCTTGTTTAGCCCGGAAAATCTTCTCACCATCCATTGAATAACTAGTATCGATAACGATTAGGAACGCTACTGGTGGTGCAGCACTATAAGTCCCAGTTATAGATATTACGAAGGGCAGAGTCTCCTGCCTCTCAGCGATCAACACATCCCTAGCCGGCTTAAAACGATAAACAACGAATTCAGACATTTACCAGCTACACCCACAATTCCACATAGTTATATAGAGCTACAATTCTAAGTATTCATAGTCTGACCTAATTAAAATAAAGTCCTACCTCTTTATATGTTCACATATTGATCGCGTAAAAACTAACTAGGAGTTAATCAATCAACCTATAGCCGCCGAAAATACCCCTAATACACTATTACTGTATTAATACTATGAAGCCTGTTTACAATATTGTGATTATAAATTATTTAATAGGCTAAAATAGAATAAGGTGAAAATGTCTCGGAGAGTTAAAATTAGCAGTTAAGGGTCTTGATTATATTGAGGAATGATAGGGAGCTGGAAAAAATAGCTTTTAAAATTGTTGGTGAAACAGCTGGTTACTTAAGGGATCTATATGGAATCGAGGAGTTAAGCCGAGTTGTCGGGAAAGGCGCGTCCGGAGATACTACTAGGCGAATAGATGCATTAGCTGAGGAGTACGCTATAGACTTGCTAAAGAATACAGGGCTGGATCTGCTAGTTGTCAGCGAGGAAAGAGGAATTGTAGAGCTAAGTAGTAATCCAAGCCTGATCGCCTTAATGGACCCTCTTGATGGATCCCTAAATTATACGCTTGGAATACCCGCCGTCTCTGTATCACTAGTATTCTACAAGGTAAGCGATCCAGTTTTAACAAAGGGTATTAGCGGGGCGGTAGCAAACGTGTTCTTGAGGGAAATCATATCCTTTGATGCTGAACACGTATATATCAATAAAAGGCTAATAGAATCCTATCATGCTAGCGGTAGCGGTATAGCTGTAATATACACTAAGGATCCAGGGATCTTCAGGAAAATACATTTATTCATGAAAAACACTTACCCCTGGTCGACGAGGCTCAGAGTACTGGGATCGGCAGCGCTTGAATCAAGCTATGCCGGTATTGGGCGGATAGACTTATTCTTCCATAATACTGGAAGACTGAGAAACTTAGATGTTGCCGGAGGCATAAATGTTGCTAGAAGACTTGGAGCTATCGCTACAGATCTGGAGGGGGAGGGGCTCGAAAGGTATAGGGCTGATAGAATAGACTTCCTAGAATCACTTGTTATAGGTGGAAAAGAAGTGCTGGGTGTAAAGGATTATATCAATCATTAAATACCCTCCTGATCTTCCCTGATAAAACCCTTAAACCCTTCTCAGTCATTAACACGTCTTCCTCTATCCTCACACCGAATCTTCCCGGAATATATATTCCAGGCTCAACGGTGAATACCGTACCCGGCTCAACCCTGGTATCCTGCCCAGACGTGATAATAGGCTGCTCATGCACCAACACTCCGAATCCATGGCCTAAGCCGTGTATGAATCTTTCACCATAACCATGCTTCTCAATCACACTATAGGCTAATTGATATATTTCTTCAGCAGTCATACCAGGCTCAGCATTATCTAATACGTTATCAATAGCTTCCTCGAGGACCCTGATAGCCTTCTCCTCTCCCCCCACCGGCTTACCCCAATAAGCCATCCTGGTTATATCACTACACCTTCCAGCTACCTTTACACCGACATCCATCAATACAAGGTTTCTCCGGCCCAGTACAGTGTTTCCCGGAAGATTGTGTGGATAACTATTACCCGGCTTAAAGAGTATTAGTGGTGGGAAAGCATATTCGTCGACACCCTCTCTCCTAACACGATGCTCGAAGAAACCAGCTAATTCCGCCTCGGTAACCTTATTGTTAAGATTATTTACTGCTTCTCTAATCCCCTTACCAGTTATCTCGATTGCTTTCTTAATAGCACGTATCTCCCAGTCTTCCTTCCTCATTCTAATCTTCCATATAGTTTCGGTCAAGTCAACTGCATAATCTCCAAGTTTCTCAATAACAACGCTGTTAAGAGGGGATTCCATACCCTTATCATAACCAACCCTCCCTCTACCTACGTACTCGTCGATTATTTCCGAAAACTTTTTATCAACAACCCTTGCATCCCTCGGCTTTAACTTGCGAGAAACACCTATTACTTCAACACCCTTATCCTCGAGGGCATCGCGGAACCTATAATATTCTAAAAGGCTCGTATAGATAGTAATTTTAGAGCTTCCATGATCGTAGATTAATAGGAGGGGTGAATCAGCAATCGTCCTAATCCCTAGGAAATACTCTATATTACTTGGAGCCGATAGTATTACCTTGTCAACACCCGTATCCTCGGACATTAGTGCTAGTTTATGGATATTATCCCTCTCTTCCATCCATACTCATCCCATTAGTAATTGATACTGGGATACCTATATTAGATACGGCGGGTAATTATAGGTTTATAGAGGCTTGAATGTAATACAAAATAGGGGTGATCGTAATGGAAGCTGCAATGACATGTAAAAGAGATGGAAAACCAATGTATCTAGTTGAAGAATCCGAGAAAATGAGTGATGGAACTAGGAGGATAACCCTCTACTATAAATGCCCTGTATGCGGTTATAGGGTCGAAATAGAGCAGCTGGTTATCAATGTTAGTAATGACAATATCAGGATTAAGAGGCTTATTAGGCTAAAGTAGTTTTTCTCGGATGCCTAACGATCTTCATTTCCTCAGCGATCGAGTAAACCTTCTCGGCATCCTTCTTTCCGCCATAAACTCTAACCCTATATACTTCGAGACTAATAGGCTCGATCAGTATCTTAGCATTAAATTCTTCGTCTAGAAGCTTTAGAATATACTTTGTAACGCTACCGGATGAAATAAAAAACGTTGAAATAGGTCTCCCAATCATATGTGGTTTTGAATCTAGACTTTCACCTATTAGAGTATAACTAACTGCCTGTTTCTTACCGGTCTTTTTTGAACGAGATACATTAATAACGCGTTTTAGCTTACCCGTTATCTTCATCCATGTGCCAGACGGCAATTTTACATATATCTCCCTCAAAAATCTCCACCTATAATAACGGCTAGAAGACTACGACACCCAGTGTATCCGGGATGACGCCGCTTCGAACTAGTTTCTCGTAAACTCTCCAGATCCTCTTTACAGTTACGTAGCTTGTATCAAATCCCTGTTCCTCGAGTATTTCGAGTACTATACGGGGGAAATCATCGGGGTGTAATCCTCTAGCTTTTAATGCCGCTTCTTTAACAGCTAATACTATGTCTCTACTCGATGGGTAGTTTCTCTTCTTCCTTTTACCCGCTCTTATTTCCTTTTCATATTCTTCGATCTCTTCCAGTAAGTCTTCGGGTATATACTGGCTGTAATCTATCTCATCCAACACGCCCACCTATTAATGATCAATTATACTAGGTTTTATTAAACTCTATCACAATGCATTTGAACTAGGGATGACCGGGCAGAGACGGACTGATTAATGATGTAGGTGGAGCGACTGGGACCGCTCCTCATAGTTGGGATAAGGTTTTATCGGTGAACACTCCTATTTCATCAATCAAGACTAGTAGATTGGGTTATTGGAGGAGTAATGTGTTGAAGTATCCAGATGTTGTGGATGAAGTCAGGAGGATTATGTGGCCTAAGCCATTGAAACTATTCACTGCAGGCCCAGTGGCTTGTTTCCCCGAAGTCCTCGAGGTTATGAGTCTACAAATGCTGAGCCATCGTAGCGATGAATACAGAGCCCTCCACAGAGATACTGTTTTAAGACTAGCAGACTTTCTAGAGGCTAAAGAATCTACGGTATTGTTGATCCCGGCTAGCGGGACGGGTTTCATGGAGGCTAGTGTTAGGAACGCTGTATCGCCTGGAGGGAAAGTATTAGTAACAATTATAGGGGCTTTCGGTAAGAGGTACCGGGAAGTAGTTGAGAGTAACGGGCGGGTACCAGTGGTGTTGGAGAAGCCTCCGGGTGAACCAGTGCTACCGGAGGAACTGGATGAAGCATTAAGGAAGAATCCCGATGTTGAAGCAGTAACTATAACGTATAACGAGACGAGTACCGGTGTATTAAACCCTCTCCCGGAGCTTGCGAAAGTAGTTAAGGAGCATGGTAAACTCTTATTCGTAGACGCGGTCTCAGCGATGGGTGCTGCCGATATCAAAGTCGACGAGTGGGGTATAGACCTTGTATTTGCTAGTAGCCAGAAAGCCTTCGGAGTCCCACCTGGCCTCGCAATGGCTGCTGTTAGCCCTGCAGTATTCGAGAAAGCCGAGAAGATGCCTGAGCGTGGATGGTATTTCGACTTATTGAAGATTAAGAAATACCTTGTCTCCCAGTGGAGTACGCCTTCAACACCCCCAATACCGCAGATTGCTGGGTTAAACGCTGTCCTAAGGATTATTGAGAAGATGGGGGGTAAGGAGGCTTGGCTAAGAATGTATGCGGAGAGGGCTGAGAAGATTAGAAAAGGTGTACGGGATCTGGGGCTGGAACTATTCGCTAGAGAAGGCTATTATAGTCCAACGATAACCGTTGTAAAAGCCCCTAAGGGGGTTAAGGGTATAGATGTTTATAAAGCCATGAGGAAGCGTGGATTCGAGATAGCGAAGGGTTATGGACCGGTTAAAGAATACACGTTTAGGATTGGGCATATGGGCTACATAACCGATGAAGACATCAAGGAACTATTCATTAATCTCAAGGAAGTTATCGAAGAATTAAAGCGCGGCAAGTAATTCCCCGAGACTAACATCTTTTTATTCCCTCCCCTTCTTTTCTCGATTATCTTTAATAGTATTAATTGCTAGTACCAATATTACGATTAGCACCTATTGGAGGCTGGAAGGGCATGGTTAAAGTACTGGTTGCCGCGCCACTGCATGAGAAGGCTATAAATCTATTGAAGGATGCTGGGTTTGAGGTAGTCTACGAGGAATACCCTGATGAGGAAAGGCTTATCGAGTTAATCAGGGATGCTGACGCGGTTATTGTTAGGAGTAAGCCTAGGATAACTCGTAGAGTAATAGAGGCTGCCGGGAAGCTTAAGATTATTGCTAGGGCTGGCGTTGGTCTGGATAATATTGATTTAGAAGCCGCGAAGGAGAAGGGGATCGAGGTTGTTAATGCCCCGGCAGCGCCGACGCAGAGCGTTGCAGAGCTAGCTATAGGGTTAATGCTTGCGGTTGCTAGGAAGATTGCTTTCGCGGATAGGAAAATGAGGGAAGGAGTTTGGGCTAAGAAGCAGGCTATGGGCGTAGAGTTGAAGGGTAAGACTCTGGGAGTAATCGGTATGGGCCGGATCGGTTCAACCGTTGCTCGAATAGCACATCACGGGTTTGGGATGAAGATAATCTATTATGATGCCCGGCGCTGCCCCAAGGAGATCGAGAAGGAGCTTAAAGCTAAGTGCGTTAGCTTAGAGGAGTTGTTGAAGGAAGCCGATATAGTAACACTGCACGTCCCATTAGTACCGGCTACAAGGCATTTGATCAATGAGAATAGGCTTAAGCTTATGAAGAAGAATGCTATACTTATCAACACCGCGCGGGGCGGAGTGGTTGATACAAATGCACTGGTCAAAGCCTTAAAGGAAGGATGGATCGCTGGAGCCGGACTAGACGTTTACGAGGAAGAACCACTACCGCCAGGACATACATTAACAAAGCTAGACAACGTGGTATTAACCCCCCACATAGGCTCATCGACCCTCGAGGCTCAGGAAAGGGCTGGAGTAGAGGTTGCCGGGAAGATCATAGAGTTCTTTAAGAAGTAAAACCCTAATGTTTTTATCTTCCTTTTTCTTTCCTTGTCAGTTATTTCTTTACAGTTAAGGGTTTAATTATCGCATCCTACAATAATTAGTAACTACAATAATATCGGATGAGCTACTGGTTAGTGTGAGTTGATGTTGTTATGGCTAGGGTTGTTATTAAATTACCAAGGATCAGTGTTGAGAAGCGTAGGGTTGAACCGGTCCTCATCGATGTTGATAAGTTGAGGGCTCACGAGGAGATCGTTCCAGGTAGGCTTAGGGATCTTGTGGAGAAGATTAAGCGTGAAGGGGTTGTCGATTTACCTATTATAGTTGCACCGATACCTGGGACTGATAAGTACTTGATCGTTGATGGCCATCACCGCTGGGCTGCTGTTAAGGAGCTCGGTTATAGGAAGGTGCCCGCGATCATTATTGATTATTTTGATCCAAGCGTTAAACTGGAGACTTGGTATCCCGCTATAAGGGGTAGAATCGATGACTTTCTTAGGGAGGCCCGGGAAGCTGGACTAATAATTGAAGGGTGCCGTGTTAATGATCTAGGCGAAGCTGAGAAACTAGCTGATAGCGGCAGGTACGCTTTTGTAGTTATTGGTAGGAGGGGTGAGTGCTACATTATTCATGGAGGGATCGAGGAGCAGAAGAAGGTTTCCAAGATACTGGCGAAGATAAACCTCGAGGACAAAGCCGACCTCTACTACTATGGTGTTAGAGAGGAGGCTTTAAGGGATCTGGAGAAGGGTGAGATAGACTACTTGTTCCTAAGGAAGCCGCCGACGAAGGAGGAAGTAATGGAGCTTGCTAGGCAGAACAAGGTATACTCGCCGAAAACAACCAGACACATACTACCATACCAGCCAGAATTCACAAACACACCACTAGAAGAACTAAAATAAACAACAAACCATTTTTCAATTCTTTTTACTTTTTGATATGGAAATGTGGTTATCCTTGCTTGGTTTGCATGAGCTGAAACATATCCGTCAGGCACTCTGAGAGCAACCCATACAGCACCTTTTTCGTCTTTTCCCTTACCAATCAACTCCATATACCAAACTTCATTAGGATCTGCAATAGAAAAACTTTCACCTTCACTTATATAACCGTATTTATTTGCAAGATCAGTCATTACCTTTATTGCTTCTCTTGCTGTTTGTAAAGCTATCTTTTTTTCTTCTAAAGTCATTTTAGCTTCCTTTTGAAATTCTGATAGTTTCAATACTGTCTTCTATCGTTGCTAAATTTCCCCTATCTCCTGT
>JALWZC010000088.1 GCA_027002875.1 Desulfurococcales archaeon | reverse complement strand
GATTAGTATTTAATGCCTTTAATTGCGTATAGCAGTATACCGGAGTGAAAAACAAATATATCAATATAGCCACGATCGAAAACAATAATATTTTAGAAAAAACATTAATATGTTTTGCCAAGATCCCACCTTAAGGTGAAACTATTGGGAACGATATAGCACCGTAATCACTATATATTCCCCTTCTTGTATAATATGAGGCACCAATACGATCATCAAATTCTAAAATTGCTTCATATTCATAATATAGGGTAAGATAACCTTCTGAGGGGAATTTATTACTAGCGGGTTTCATGTAGATCACTGCTCTTATCGGCGCGTTATAATAAGCAGCCCATCCGGGGTCCCATGTCGCATGTATTCTAATTGTCTTAGAAGGAGTTCCTGGATCATGTGTTATGCTGATCTCACTACCATGTATGTAGAGTCCGGGATATGATAAAGCTGTTACTAATAGTCCGGCAGCCGATATTATATAACCACCATATACAAAGCTTAGCGTGGTTAATCCCATACTTAAAGCCCATAAACCCCATTGTATTGTCTCTAGTATCTCCCTTAACTCCTCGCCACCGGGACCATATGCATTATGCGCTACAACCCTAATATCTATCGGTGAATGAACCTCTAGATCTATATGTGCGTATTCAGCAAAACCTATTCCTTCACTACTTTCATCTCCTCTCCACAATGAGGAAGAAGTTAAATCCACTACGACGCTAAATGACTGATATGTACCCTCTATTGGAGGCTCAACACTTATGCGGAAATACTTCTCCATAATATCGGTATTTACACTCCCTAACTGCATACCGTTATAATCTTTTACTGGGATATAGTTCGTATACATGCATTCCGATGCAGCATATTTCTCTGTAGGGTCTTCATAATATAATATTCTATTATCGCTAGCCTGGTATGGTTTGATGCAGGATGCTCTAGTATAGTATGTTAATGATCCATATTTTACAAACCATTTCTCTCGAAGCATTCCATAATCATCAGGTCCTTGAAAACCCTTAACAACTACTCTTAATACTGGTGAAACACCTATCTTCATCGAGGATAACATTTCTTCAGTTATACTATTACCCTCTATAGCAAATATTGCCCACCGTGTGGCTTCAGTGCCGTTAGGTACTCCCGGTCTATACGCAACTTTTTCTCCTAGGAGTTTGCCGTTAAGGTACACCTGAATTACACGATCGTATTTTTGCTGGGGACTACTGATTACCCATAAGTATAGGTGGGGGTAGTCACCCAGAGGTATAAAGGCATTAGGTGAGAGGAAGCTAAATGTTGCTTCTCCGCGATACATTAATTCATATCTTTCATCCAGAGGGTTTTGGTCATCATCCGATACCTGAGTTTCTCCGATACCTTTTAAACGCGCTGTAGCCCAGTATACTCCATCCATAGCTGTAAAGGTTCTATAGATGTAGGCTTTTGCTATTGCTTGTGCAAATACTCTTATCTCAGCATTTCTATCGTCAACATATAAGTCTAGATCAACCTTTATATCTTGAGGTGTTAGGTAATATCCCGGTTCCTCGGGTACTGTATGTACAATAACTGAATAACCATATAATATTCCCGGCTGCATGTTTAGAGACCAAACATTATAGTCTCCATTTAAGCCTAAGAAAAATAAACCAGTAACAGCTCTATCTGTCGAGAGCCATACCCACACCTCATATCGGGTAGTATTACTCATTACAGTGAATCTATCGCTTAAATGATAATAGTACGTACCGGTTAGTGTTGCATTTCTCAGATGCCCTAAACCTATTTGACCCTCTCCACTATACTGTGACTTCCATGGTCGTAGATACCAGAGTTTATCATACCTATTGATTTCTGTCACTACTTTCGAAGATGTAGATGTTTTCTCTACCCTTACAAGTTTTGCCTCCTGGATATTTGTCTTTAATATATCTTTGTTAAGCTTTATTGTAAATTTATTCAGTAATGACATTTTGGGATCGTATACTCTAACGTTGATCTCAGTATTCGGTAGTGTTTGAGGAAAGCATATTTCACGATCAATAACACCATTATTCACGCCGTAATAGACATATATGGGGTATCCATTATAGTTGAATACTGCTCTATAGGTTAAATTGCTCTTCAATGCATATTCGTACCATCCATGTTTCCCAGTTGTTTGAGGATAGATGTTGATGGGTAAGAATACTAGTATTTTTGTTGAATTTATATCTTCGATGAAGAAGTTAGTTTCGCCAAGTACAGGCTTAAGTTTTTTCCTATCTATCCTATTATTAAGAGCTTCTCTGAGGAAGTTTTGGTAATCGTCATATGATCGATATATTGACTTATTCACATAGAGTATATCGACTAATTGTTTTATATTCTCAATACTCTTCGGCTGTGGAATAAATGGTAATTCTATCTCCCTCGAGTCATTAAACGTTGTTACAATTATATTTGACGTAGATATTTTTGAACTGATCTTACCGAGATCTATCAATATGATTCTATAATTATTTGAACCACTCATGGGATAGAAGGGTTTTACTCCTAGGGTTATAATGTTCGAAACAGTTATACTTTGAAGGAATAATACCAGAAGTATTGTTCCAAACAGTATTCTACGTAGAGGCTGGGGATTACTCAGCAACATCACCCTTACATTCTACAATATTTATTAGGGGTCTCTCCCATTTATACTTTTTTCGCTCATGAAACCCAATTACTTTGACTGATTATGAGAATATGTAAAAAGGCTTCCTCGATTTAAAACTTAATATTCTTGACGCTAAACAATAACATGTAGTTGCGAGGGATACGCCATGGAGTTGAAGTTTGATCCTCAGCGTAAACGTGAATTCGTAAAATTAATCCTTGATGCAGGTTTAATGGAGGATTTCATTAATTGGCTTCGACAACAGGGTTACAATTATGTGTTTGGAAAACTAGATAATATTCCGGGCGAACTAGTAGAAGCGTATGTTAAGTCTAAAAAACTCGTAGTTGAAGACGAGGATAGTGAGATATTTGAAGAAGCACTCGAAACACCCGAGCTCGAACCACCCGATAAGAGAAACGTCATACCTGCTAAGAAAAAAGGTTAAAGTAAAATCATACTTGTTCCTCTCCTTCGTTTTTCCTTTCTCGGAAAACTGTTAATATAGGATTTTAAGGATAGATAATACATCGAGTGCCCCGGAGCCCGTGCTACGCCCCCGTGTACCGGGGGAGGATGAGCATGGGACGGGTCACTCCCGGCCATATCACAAACACTAGGTATAATCCTAATTGTCTTATAGTTGACAATTACGTTTGAACGCAGCGTTTATCCATGTATACACTTATAGTGGGCTGTAATGGTTTGCAATACATATACCTATATCTTCAATATATATTGGTGGAAATAGGTATTTACCGGGATTTTATAATAAGTTGTTATACAAATATATACAAAAGAGTAAAATTAAAAACCCATACCTACGAATAATATAAGAACGGTAAAAAATCTATACAGGGGTGAATGGGTGTGAAGGCAATAAGCCCCGTAATCGCGACCCTAATCCTGATCGCTATCGCTGTCATTGCTGGAGTGTTCGTGCTGAGGCAGTTCATCCTACTATCAAACACTAGCAGCCAGCAGAACATGCTACAAGTACAAGACGTAACATTCTTCAGGACGATCAGCCCAGACGGCACCAAGATGAACGTAACACTCCAGTACAGCGTCAAGAACGTTGGCCAGAGACAGATCACACTAAAAGCCGTAAGAGTACCAGACGCTAACAAGGAGTTTGGTGTAGAAGTAACACTAAACCCAGGACAGGTCTACAGCGGCTCAATACTAGTACTAAATAACACAGCATATACGCAGGCATGGGACACCGGTACCGAGCACGAGGTAACCTTCGTCTACCAGGTACTAGGACAGCCATACAACCAGACTATCACGCAGAAAGGAGTCGTACAGTAACATTGACTAATAGTTTATAACCATACTTTTTTAATAACTCAATTCTTAGAATCTATAACTAAAAACAAACACGAATATTTCCTTATTTTACTAGTATTTGCTTGGCGCAAACCGTATATCTCGTATTCCATACTCTCTTGTACACATTCTAGTTATAATTACTGGACGCTTCTATGAATATACTTGACAATATATTAAGCACTAATTATTTATAGGTATAAACTGTATAGTATATTATTGACTTGTATATGTATATAACTATAGATGGGGAGGAATCAATGGTTGAGAAGAGGAAAATACAGAAGACGGGGTCTTCCTCATATATAATA
>JALWZC010000087.1:2104-14293 GCA_027002875.1 Desulfurococcales archaeon | reverse complement strand
TCCTTGAAGAGAGGAGGGCGAGGTAGTTAGTATTGAGTTATATCGATACAAGCACTATTATAGCTACTTTTGACCCCAAGGATCCTCGGAGATTAGAAGCGATTAAAGCTTTAGAGAATGAACCAGTTAAAATTGTTTCAGAGCTAGTATTAGCTGAACTAGCTAGTGTGCTGAGTAGGAGGGAGGATTTACTAAGACAAGTAATGCATGATCTCAAGCTGAGCAGGGAGGAAGCAATTATAGCAATACTCGTCTACATCCTAAAAAGGTTCGATATTAAATATAAGACCGTTAATAAAGTAGCTAGGTACCCATTCCTCGGCAAGATATATGGGCCTATCGCTGAAGCAGTCGAACTATCTACACATGTTAAACTGCGCACACTAGACTTACTCCACATAGCATATATCAAGCTATTGATAAACGAGGGCGAAAACATAAGAAAATTCATAACGTTGGACAAAGAATTTGAGAAGGCAAAAGAGTATTTAGACAAACGAATTAATATAAAGCTAAAAATTATTAGCTAAAAACACGAACATAGGTGAATCAATAACAGGATTTCTACATAAGATTGTTAAAGCTCGACGAATGATTCAGAAGAGAAGATGTAAAGTTAATCGTTAATACCAAGAGCACTGGGAAAGCCCTAAAACACCGGAAGACAATCTGCTACCTACTAATAACTAAGAATAGGAAAATAACTAGGGAGTTATGCAAGATTCTATATTGGAACAAAGCATTCGAGAGGAAGCCTCGAGGCAAGGATAAAATGTGGCGTAGGCCCCGTAGCAGAGTATGCCGAGGGAGCAGGGTTTACTAAGAAGCGGAGAGGCCTCTACAGAAAACTATTAATAACAAACAAATGGGAAAAACTATGCAAGACCCTACTCTACACAGCACTAATCAGTAATTTAAGGAAGAAGAGCAAAATGTTCGATGCAATGGGGAGGATCGATGACCTAGACTATCTCGATCTAAAGTACAGGGCCGGAACAATAATATTGGGAATAAACAAGCTAGGAACACGAGGAACCTATAGAACAGCTAAAGCCCTAAGAATATTACTCTACATAGAGAGGTTAGAAGTATGCCTATGAAGAAGCTTACATTAAGCATTAGGGATGATCTAGTTAGAGAAGTGAAGAAAATAGCATTGGAGAGAGGGGTTAGTTTAAGCAATATTTGTAGAAATACCGGGTAAGAGGCCTAATGGAGCAGACTTGACGAGTGTAATCAGGGATTTGAGAGGGAGTAGATGGAGGAAAATAAGTGGTGCATGATAATATGGCGAAATATTATCTAGATACAAGCGCACTAGTGAAAAAGATACATTGAAGAACCCGGTAGTAGAATCATGGATAACTTATTCAGCGAAGCCTACCGTGGAGTAAACATTATCGTCTTTTCCTATTGGAACATTGGCGAGGCAGCCTTTGTCTTCGACAAGTATAGTAGGAGGAATCCAGGGATCAACCCCACTAAGCTAATAAGGGATCTTATTAGGGAGGCTAAAACGCTTACAAATTTGAATAAGGTGATCATTACAGGTATGACTCCGCAGATACTAATAGACTCGATAAAGTATGTGTTAAAACACTATATTTATCTGGCTGATGCACTACAAATAGCATCAGTTAAATATTCATATTCAAATGTATTTGTAACCGGCAACAGGAAGCTAAGTAGAATAGCAGAGAGGGAGGGCTTAAAACCATTAATAATATCGTAGTGGCGAATCCTGGAGAATAATAATTATACCGATCACTTAAATTAGCATAGTGGGGTTCACCGATACCCGGATACTATTCGTAGGATTTTCTCCCGGTTTCTAGGGCTTATCAGGTAGTAGTGTTCTACTCCGGCTTGGTCTACTATTATGAGTACTGATTTAGGCTTCATGGCTATTATAGTGTATGCTGTGGTTATTATCAGTGCTAAAGTGAAGACTAGTAATGTTATTAGTTTGAAGTACTCGTAGAAGCCCGGCCCAATTGATCGGGGGCTTATTGGTATTAGGAATGCTACTAGTAATAGTATGATTACAAGGATGAATCCAAGGAATGCCGCCCTGTATGATCTACTCGTTGGAATCCTCATGTACTTAACCGATAACCCCTTGATCCTATACTTTAATACACCACTACTAGTATATAGCAATGCCTCATCGCCGGACAGAGTGATATCATATACTGTCCCCTCGATGGGCGAGTATCCTGTTCCTGGTCTCTGATACGGGTACAACCTTATTCTACCCATCTATTAATCCGGCTACTATTGTATCATCACACCTATAGTTTATACGTTTTCATCAAAAACCATGATTTGTAGCAGCCTTAAACCCCGCTATAATGCTTCCAAACCCGCTGGTCTAAGAACGATCTCTCTCCTATCTATAACGTCTTTCTTGAAGGGTAGGTCTAGTACTAGTTTCAAATAATACCTCCCCCTACTATACCCGTAGATGATGACTTTACCAAGATCTGCACCTGCCTTCTTAGCTGCAAGTATTATCCTGTAGGGGTTTATCGATCCAGCCATTACTAGTGCTAGTTGCTGGGGCGGGTTCAACGGGTACTCGACGCTTTCCCCGCCGGGGTTTTTAAGGGTTTTAATCCTGACTGTCCTAGTTATTTTTCCTAGTACTGGCGCGTTCTCGTATACTCCTTCTAGTTCTAGTCTAAGCTTTCTACTCTTAGCTTTTCGTGCATAGTTTATCGAACCGCTTAATTTATCACCGGATACTCTGAGGCTTGCACTACCCATATCCCCGGCTTGATAATAAACGTTCAAGCTAGCCTCGATTTCCTGGAACTTGTTTATCCGTGGAATCAATACTATTCCCACACCATGATATTCCGGCTCCTCGATCATTACTGCTGGTAATAGCATGTATCCATCACCAGTTCTATCTGCAAGGATCGAGTACCCCTTCTTGAGCAGGGGTTTTAAATCGATCCTATCCGTGGAGCCCTTATCAACAATACTGTAATCCGTCTTATACCTGTAGTGCCGGCTCCTCCCAGAACTATACCAGTACCCTGCTGTCTCAATATAGCCTATGCTGTACTCAACTGGCCTCTTAAAAACGATCACATCATCATTAATCCCGGATATAAGCCCGACTACAGCCTTTGCCTTCTCAGCCTTCCTAGCTATGCTACGGGCTATGATATAAGCGAATAATAGGGATAACGGGAAGCCTACAAAGATCACTACCAGTGTGATCATTTCGGGAGCTCCAAAGCTAAGCATGACGGCGATCAATAACGCGAAGAACAATACATCCACAAAACCGATCGCCAACCCAGTCCTAGGACTGGGGCCACCATAAACGATCCTATAACCGGGCATAATAATACACCAACAATATAAATTATTGCTTATTATAAGCATTTAACATTAATGATTACCGCGGGATCAAGTATAGGAGTACAGGCATTAATACAAAGCAATATAGAAAAGCACAGTTAATAACTGAATAAAATAATGGATCCCCATTCATAGAATCCTTTAAACATACATTAATAAATACGATACAATAATTGGTATTGCCGGGGGTAGGTGGTTGCCTGCTAAAATAGTGATTAGTATACCGGAAGAGCTTAAAGAGGAAGCGGATAAGCTCGAGATAGAAATTAGAAGAGTTGTTGAAGAATGCCTGCGCCGAGCTATTGCTGCGAAGAAAAAAGAAGTGCTAGCTGAAGCTATTAAACAATTCGTTGAAGCCACTAATGGATTACCTGTAGAGGAATGGGTTGAAACGATAAAGAGGTTCCGGAAAAGCATTGATCACAGGTATTTATCTAATCCCAAGGCATAGCTGGGAAAACATTTCTTAACATTAATTCGCTGGGGAACTTTCCCTTTAGTGATGTTCTCGAGTATTCCATGTATATGACTATTAACCCTAATTGTTTGTTATAGGAAAGGAGGCCTCGGGTTTCAAGATGTGTAGGGGTATTTATTATAGTAGATGGTAAATGTATCAATTATATAATGTGTATGAGACGGGTATTATCCAGTAAAGTGTTCTAGGCGATGGCTGGGTTATGGAGCCGGTTATTATTGTTGAGGATCTTGTCAAGCGTTATGGCCGTGTTGCTGCGTTGAAGGGCTTGTCTTTCAAGGTTTACCGTGGAGAGATTTATGGTTTGCTTGGCCCTAATGGTGCCGGTAAGACGACTACGATCAGGGCTGTTGCGGGAGCCTTAAAACCGACACGTGGAAGAGTACTTGTTCTTGGAATGGATAGTTGGAGGATGGATTTCGAGGTTAGGAAGCATATTGGTATTGTCCCGGAGCTTCCAAGCCTTTACAATGAGTTAACGGTTAGGGATAACCTGTACTATATTGCTAGGATCAGGGGTTTATCGAAGAACAAAGCCGGGGAGAGGATCAAGTCTGTAGCCAGAGCCCTAGCATTGAAGGAATTCCTAGATAGGAGATACGGTAAGCTCTCTAAGGGTTTGAAGAGGAGGGCTGATATTGCGGCTGCAATAATCCACGACCCGGAAATACTTCTTCTGGATGAGCCTACTAGCGGAGTAGACCCGTTGAGGGCTTCAAGTATTAGGGAGTTAGTCAAGAAGCTTGCAAGGACTGGTAAAACGATAATACTTTCAAGCCATTACATCGATGAAGCAATGAATCTTTCAAATAGGGTATTATTACTATATAAGGGTACCAGGGTCATCGAGGGAGAACCATCCTACCTAGCAAGGATCCTGGGGTTGGGCAAGGAAGTAAGGATCTATACTGCTGAGCCCCTCAGCGATGAAGAGGCTGGGAGGATTAGGGAATTAATAGAGTCTAGCGGTTATGCTTCAAAGATACATGTAGAAGGAGAGGTTATCGTAGCAGTTACACGGGAAACAGTTGAGTTCCTCGAGGAAGTACTGCCGAGGATTAAGGAGCTAGGGGTTAAGGTTAGGGATTTAGAAATACTCCCCCCATCGTGGGAAATGGTGTTTAAAGGGTATATTCAACCACTCGAGGAAGGCGGGTGTGGGCCCTGCCCATTAACGGGTACGGGTGTTTGACTCGGTGGTTTGCATGAAGGATGGATTGGTTAGGGCATGGTATATCTTCTACTACGATTTGAAAAAGTATTATTTGAAAGCGCCCGTTCTCAGCTGGGGGATCCTTTTCCCGTTGACAATAGTCTTGGTACTGGGAACTGGTTTTGGAGCGTACACTTATAGTAGGATGATCCCCGTAGGCTTTACTATCGCGGTATTATTCGCTTCAACCAGTATAGTCCACGTAGCAGTAGCTTTCGAGAAGATGAGCGGTAGTATAAACCAGCTATTATTCCTACCGGTTAAGAGCTGGGAGGTAGCCTTAGCTAAGATCCTCGGGGGCCTACTGTACGGTTTTATCGGTGCAGGCCTAGCTGGTGGAATATACTACTACCTCTCCCACGGCCTAGGATTCATTCATCCACTGATCTACATCTATTCCCTTACAATGGGCTCAATCGTATTCTCATTAATAACACTCTTAATCGTTTTCTGGCTAGACCCCGTGCCCGCGGTTGCTGTTTTAAACATTGTGCGTTTCACAATGCTATTCCTCGGAGGCCTCCTAATACCGAAGCCCATGATCCCTGCTATTATCAGGCCCCTAATATTATTCTTCCCATCCGTCTACGTTAACGACTTATTCAACTATGGTCTTTACAACCGCTACGACTATGTAGACCCGTACACCTCGATGATCATCCTCTTAATCTATCTTTTCGTACTAGTATATGTAGCGTACCGTGTAATGCTGAGGATCCTTAAGCCCTAGCGTAATAACACTGTTTTACTAAAAATACTATTTAAATACCATTACCGCCCTTACTTGTTCTGGGATGCTCGAGTATTGATCTAGTGGTGTAGTAGTATTGATCGTTATCGAGAACGTGGATAAGTATTTCGGAAAGTTTAAAGCGTTGGATAATGTATCCTTCGAGGTTAGGAACGGGGAGATCGTTGGCTACGTGGGGCTTAACGGGGCCGGTAAGACTACTACGATAAGGATCGCTGTTGGAGTACTCTACCCGGATAAGGGGGACGTATTGATAAACGGTTATAGTATTACGAGGGAGAAGAGGAAGGCATCATACCATATAGGATGGGTCCCGGAACTACCTATTTTCGAGCCTGATGCTAAAGCACTAGACTACTTCGTATACCTAGCAGGATACTACGGTATACCGGCTGGGGAAGCACGGCGTATGGGTAGGGAATTATTCGAGAAAGTCGGGATAGCTGAAGCGGCTGATAAAAAGCTTAAACAGTACTCTCAGGGTATGAAGAAAAGGTTCGCCCTAGCAGTATCTATGATCAACAATCCTGACAACTTCCTATTCGACGAAGTACTAAACGGCCTAGACCCGGAGGGTATTGCCTTCTTTAGGAAGCTAGCCTTAGAGTTTAAGAGGGAGGGTAGAGCAGTACTATTCTCCTCCCATATACTGTCCGAGGTGGAAAACCTAGCCGATAGAGTAGTATTCATCCATAAGGGAAAGATAATCGCTGTACACACGATGGAGGAGATCAGATCTATGGCTAAGCCAGCGCTAAGGATCAAGACTGACCGGGTAGATGATGGACTCATAAAACTCCTCGACGAGTACGGGGAGGTCAGGGTTAAAGATAACGTAGTCTACCTTATCAATCCAAGCATTGACTCCTCGAGCCTTATCGAAACCCTATCCCGGAAAGGCTACCGGGTCGAGGAGATAAACCGGGTGCGCCCAAGCCTAGAGGAAGTATTCTTCAAGATTATAGGTGAGCAGAAATGAAGATGTCCCTCACGCCTATAATATATGATTTCAAGCGTTCATTCCTAAGGCTTTCAACGATCGCATTCCTACTAGTATTCCTACTAGGCGGCGTAGGAATATCCTATCTAAGCTACCAGTTCTTCACTCAGCAGTACCCATCCATATACACCGCTGGAATCATAACCGTTACCAATAACACCTGCATGATCCATGGAATAGTCTACGACCCCTTCGGACACCTAGTCGATAACGCCCGGCTAATACTAGTTAACAAGTCTGGAAGCATTATAGCATCTCTCAGGGTTAAGGGTAACTACACGGCTAACATAACGGATCTATGCAACAGGATCGGCGATCCCCGTAAACTATGGTACTATCTAGGAGCGATCCGCGTAGAATCCAGTATAGGCAACGAAACCATGTCAATCTTTGCCCGTAACATGGTTAACGAGTCATGGTATATGATGTACGGACAGGGCTTCGCCGGTGGAGGCATTGTTGCAGAACAAATTCCCTCAACACCACCGCCCAAGCCCGGGGAGATCTCCAAGTACGAGTTTGAAGCCTCTATTCCAAATGTATGGGCTAGCCTAATACTACTGGATAAGAAGACCGGCGACTCAGTACTAATCATACTAGCAGTCAATAATAACTGGAGCCTACCGGGCTTGAAACCCCACTACGAGATCAGTTATGCCTTCCTGAAGACAACGATTAGGCAGGGAATATTCGGTATCAGCGGCGGGTATAGTTCTGCTAACCTTTCCCGCCTCGAATACAGGGATCTAGGGTATATTGACAAGTATGTGAGCATGTATAGGATCAGGGTTGATCCCGATAAGGATAACCTTGTCCTAAGGATCTATGATCCAGTTAGTAATTCTACATCCTATATGACGATAGACTACGCTTTCAAAATGCCGGTTAAAGCGGTCTACACCGGTATACTCGTAACCGGGACGCCGATGAACCTGTTCATGACGTTCTTCCCAATACTATTCCTCTACCTATCCTACGCCCTACTAGCTAAGCCTAAGAGCATCGGCGCCCTGGAATTCATACTCGCCCGGCCAGTTACCCGGTGGGACATCTACCTTACTCGCTGGGTTGGAGGAGTATTAACAGCATTAATCTCCCCTGCACTGTTCGTGTTAGCAGTTGACGCTACAACCTACGCAATACTAGGCTATGGTATGCCTGGATCAGTACTCTTAGCGGTCTACACTGGTATGACTCTAGCATTAATAGCATTCTACAGTCTAACCTACATGTTCGCCGCAGGGCTAAGGTCTAGCCTACACCTAGCGGCATCGATCACGGCTTACCTATTATTCGTAATATTCTGGAGTATCATAGTATTAATCGTAGCCTTCATGGTGGGGGCTGGATTCGCGGGAACAGCGAGTATAAGCTACCTACTAGCCTATTTCAACCCACTTGGAGCCTACAGCTTCGCCCAATACGCTGTACAGGTAGACTACGGGCTAACACACCCAGTAGAAACAGCAAACCCATGGCTCGGAGGATTATCAGCAATAATATGGATAACAGCAACATTCATCATAGGATACTACCTATTCAAAAAAGCAAACCTAACATCCTAAAACTAGTAAAGTCGCTCTCCTACACATATTTTACCTTCCAAGAGTCAAATTTTCCAGCTAAGTTTAGAGGCGTTTTTGTATATTAAATTTTCCAAGGGAATAATTAGCTTGAGGCTGGGATCGAGCGTACTTTTACTATTTTTATCTAGTCCAAGCTTCCTTAAACTCTCTAAGCATTTTCTCTATACTCTCATCATCTATGTTACTCCACGATCCAGCTAGATCCATTAAGCTCCTGTGTTTCTTTACGAGTCTCAATATTACATCTGAGAAGCTTTCGCCAAGTTTCTTAAGTCGTTTTAATGCTTCATAGGCTTCCAGTGTTATAGTTATTGTTTTATCGCTCATAGCTTACACCCTTCTTCAATGAATTAATAATGTATGCGTAAACTTGCTTTTATTCATGTTTTCACGCGTTCTCTATTATGGATGTATTTTGTCCTAGCTTAGCTATGGCTTGGATAATTAGTGTTTGAACTTGCCCCGTCGCTGAGTTTTTGTATAGGGTTTAATTATAGTATGCTTGCCCAGTAGTGTGCTAGCAATAGGACGATTAGGGTATTGGCTGTTAAGCCGAATAGTAGGCCGTATAGGGTTAGGTCTCTGAGCCTCGTCCTGCCGGATGCGTATACTATTGCTGATGGAGGTGTTGATATTGGTAGTGCTATTGCGTTGTTTAGGCTTACGACTGCTACTATAGTTGTTAGCGCTGCTCCGGTTTCCGGTGTTAAGCCTAGGGCCGGCCCGATCAGTGTTCCCAGGGGGATCGTTAATGGTGCGATGAAGGCTGAAGCTGAGGTATGGCTTGAAATAAATGTTCCAACTAGGTATGCAGTATAGCTGATTAACAGTAGGCTTAGCCATCCAAGCTTCTCCGCACCGCTGAGCAGTCCCAGCAGGTAGTCTGCCCATCCAGTATTCATAAGGCTTGATCCAAGCGTTAATCCTGCACCGAACAGTACCATAAGGTCCCATGAAAGCTTCTTCCAGTCTTTCCCGGGGTCTAGGAGGCCCGATGCGAAGAATACTAGTAGTCCGAGCCCAGCCGCTACACCGGTGCTTACGTGGTGTATTGGCTCGGTTATCCATAATGCTACTAGGAAGAGTATAGCTGTAACGGCTAACCACTGCTTACCGGAAAGTCTGCCCGTTTTCACCGTGGGCTTCTTCTTCAAGTACTCCGATGCGATCCTCCACTCCTCCGGCGCTGCTAGGCGGGCGTAGATTATTGCTAGTACTACACCGATCGAGTAACCGATGAACCAGGCTGGAAGACCGATTAGGAGCCACTTGTAGAAGTTTATTTCTTCATACCCGTAAACTATATCGTTTAGGAATCCTGCAGCTATAAGGTTCGGAGGCGTCCCGATCAGCGTTGCTGTCCCCCCGATACTAGCACCCATTGCTAGGGAGACCATTACTATACTGCCTAGCCGTCCATACTTCTCCAAACCTCTCCGGCATATTAGTGCTGTTGCTAGTGGGAGCATTACATATGTCGCGGCTGTATTACTCATCCACATGCTTAGAAAGCTTCCTAGTAGGCTTACACCTATTATAAGCATCGCGGGGCTCCTCGCAATCGATGACAACGTATTGGCGATCTTCTCGTCCAACCCCCACTTACGGATAACTAGCTCGATACCGCTACCGGCAATGAAGACCATGATTAGGGGCTTCATGTAGAATACATAAGCCGACTTACCGGGCTGTATACCTGTTAATACTAGGGCTAGTGTTACGTATAAACCCGTAATGATGTAATGGATAAATGACGCGGCCGCGAACAATACTATCGCTGAGCCGAATATGAACGCTGCTAAACGAGCATGGATCAACGGCTGCACACGGAAAACCAGTGTATCATTATTCTCTTTCCCGGTAGGGTAGAAGGTGTAACTCCTATTATCCGGCAGGAACATAGTGATATATGAACCTGTCAAGGAAGGTGCATTACCAGCTTCTCCACCATAGACTCTAATCTTAACAGTAATTTTATCCCCCGGCTTAAACCTTGGGGGAGCATCATAATATATATAGAGACATTGTATCCATTAACACTATAAGTCTTGGAGTATCCGTGAGCGCTAATAGGTAGGGAGAACTCGCCCCTAATTAATCCAGTAGTAGTCTTCACGTGATAATGCAGCTTTAAGACACCACTAGTAGGCCAGTCCGGCGGCGTAGAATAATACATTAAGACACCAGCTAATAGGGCAATTACAACGGTAATGATAATCTTAACGCGTCTATTCATAACTAGCTACACCATGAATACTAGACCGCACGGTCAAGGTAAAAACGATAACGGGTATTTATTTTTAGGAGTTTTAATCGGGGAAAAGAGAAAGTTGTTTTGAAAAATGGGTTTACTTCTTCTTTACAAGGATTATCGCTGCTATTGTGAGTATTATTATAGTATCAGTGATTAGAAGGATGTTTATAAGTGATAATTTATTGTTTAGATCGCCTGTTCCGGTTTTAATTGTTTTACCAAGCGAACTATTTACTGATGTGAGTTGGCTGTAGAGTTTATCTATCTTCATGCTTATAGAGTCGATTTTCTCGTTGGTTGTATTGTTTAATCCTTTTAGGCTTGATGTTTCTTGGATTATCTTATTGATTAATTGTGTTAATAGGCTGGTTATTGACTCGTTTATCCCGTTTATTATATCCCGGTTGATCGAGGCTTGACCGGCTAGGCTTTTTATTCCGGATTTTATGTCGTTGGTAGACATGTTAATCGATTGTATAACGTTCTCCAGCATTATCCATGTACGGGATTCGGTGAATAAGGCTTCGGTTACTGCTATCGGTTCACCATTGGGCAATACTAGTTTGATGGAGTGTTTCCCTGGGCTTATATAGTCCGGTACATTTACATGCAGTACGATGGGCTCAACACCTTCAGCCCAGATCGTTGTTAAGTAGTTGTCATCAATGTATAGCATTAACGTAGTATTCACTGGCTGGCCCGTAATGTTTAGGGCGAGTAAATTGCTTGGTTGGCTAGTCTCGTTTAAGATAGTTATTCTTGTCTGTACGATGAAGAGTGCTTCACCGTAGTATTTTCCGGGTGCTACTACTACGACGCGGTGGAGCCCCCTACTTGTTGGTGGAACTGTGTAGGTGTACTTGAAGGGCTGGGTTCCTCCAACAATATTCTCTAGAACGGTTCTACCATCTATTATTAGTGAAAACACTGTTCCGGGCATTGGTGGAATAGTTATCTCTATCTTATCGCCGACGAATACTTCCTTAGGGGTTACTGTTATGTTTATTATATCGTATGAACTCCACACTACCGATCTATAAAAGATAGTCTTAGCCTCACTAGTCCATCAGGATATATCCGTCCACTGCTCAGGGGCTAGCCCGGCTAGTAGGACCCAGCGGGTACCATAACTGGTCTCCTTAACCCCTATTCCTCCGCCTCTAATACCCCTTGTCTCGGAGCCTATCAGTGCTACTATCCTACCACTCCACTCGTTGAACCATGCGTAGTCGTAGTCTCCCCCGTTTACGATATATATTCTGCCATTAGAGCCTAATCCCTCTGTGATCGGGTGATTACTGATAACCTTATAGTACACGGGGCCCTCTCCATATCCGAATCCTATGCTTGACGGATCATGGAGGTGATAATATAGCAGGTTTATACCGTAGGGGAATTCCTTGATATACCTGAATTCGAAGTAGTTGTTCAGGAATACTAGCCCAACACCCTTCGTACCAGCCTCGTCTAGGAATTCCTGGAATAATTGCTTCGACGGCCAGAAAGCAGGTGAACCCATGTATTCACCCGCTAAT
>JALWZC010000087.1:0-2094 GCA_027002875.1 Desulfurococcales archaeon | reverse complement strand
ACTACAACGGCGTAGAAGCCTAACTCGCTCATGAGCTTTGTCCAGCTACGGTAGGATTCAGCATACCAGCCCATATCGTTCATGAAGTCTCTTAACTGGCCCAAGTGGTCGAATAGTATCGCGGCCCTGGGCTTCCGGGTTAGTGTAGCGTTCATAGCTGTGGTTTCACCTACATTGACTACGACTGTTCTACTGGTAGAATAGTATCCCCTAGCTGATACTTCGACAATGTACTTACCCGCAGGTAGCCAAACTCTAAAGCCTCCGGAAGAGTTCGTCTGGGTTTTAACAGGTGTATCCTTGATTGATACCATTGCATTCCCAAGCGGTTCTAGGGTGTCGCCTGCCCATATAACTCCGGTTAACCAGCCATAGGGTTTGCGGTTCAGCCTAACAGTGATCTCAGTGTACTTTTCTATTCCGACTACTCCACGCCTATCGAAGAGGTTCTTGGAGGTAGTATTTGTTGTTATAGTGATGTTTAGGAGGTATAGTACAGAGTTATAGAGGAGCCTTGCAGTGTTGTCTGAGTACTTCATGTCTTGTCCGTTTTGTGAATACATTGCCCAGTAATAGCTTCCACCGATACTACTGTATAGTACACGTATACCATGTGTCTTTACGAGTACTAGGGCATCCCCATAGATCTCTCCGCCCTTCACGATCCTCCCGAGCACTTTGACTGAAGAATTACCTGGTTCGGTGAAACCGGTATAGGCGGCGTAGTCTGTCTTCGCCTCCGGGTCATCGGCGATGTAGAACATATTGTTTTCATCGAAGACTATCCCGCTGAATAATGGGTGACTCGTGTTTAGTGCTTCAAGCATTAACCCCTTAACATAGCCTTCATCCCTACCGTTAGGTGCTGGGTAACCATTGCTCGCTAGGTCTTCATGGTATTTATAAGCAATGTAGCCTGGGAAATAGTAGTATGTACCCCATGAGTCTAGGAGTATCAGCGACGTGTTCTGGGTAGCATAGTAGTTGATTAGATCGATGAATCCCTGTGAGCCAGGATCGCTGGCTTGGAAGTTCATGATGAGTACTCCGAGGCCAGCAGTCTTCTCCCCAGGATCTAATAATATTATCGCGTAACCAGGGAATCCTTTTCCGATAAGTGCACTCCTTATATCGTTTCCAAATCTTTCATTATCATAACTCATTACTCCCACTAGGTAGGTTGTATCTATTGATAAGTTCATTTCGCCCGGTTCAACGCTTATCCTCATAGTTCTAGGAGCATAAGGAGGCCCTCTAACGAGGAGAGTATATTCGCCTGGGGGTATATTGGATAGCGATGCATAACCGTCTGGACCGGTAGTATTAGAATAGCCTAGCTCTCTTATACTAATATTGATCCCCGCTAGTGGCTTGCCCGTGAAGTACTCTGTTACTCTAACTGTTATTCTCGCAGTAGCGTTTACAGGGTATAAGTTGTAGTTTAAGAGTAGGTGCTGGCCCTCCCCGATAATTACTCGTTTAGTCTCCTCGATGTATCCTTCTGCATATGCTATTACGTGGTACCTACCGGGCTTAACGCTGATCTTGTACCAGCCGGAACTATTCGTTCTTGCCTCCTGGCCTGTCTCAACTATTTTTACCGTTGCATTAGCTAGTGGAATACCACTAATCTTGTCCCTAACTATTCCAGTGATCGTCCCATTGATTATTTTTACAGTAACGGTTAATACTTGATCGTTATATCCGAACCTCGACACTACTAAGCGATAGGTCCCCGGGTCTAGTGGTAGTGTAAAGTACCCGGAAGCATTGCTCCTTGTCTCAGCAACATATACGCCGGTTAGAGTATATGCTTTAATAATTGCACCGGGAACTGGCTGATTATCCTCGTTATCGATAACCCACCCCTTAACACCACTGATCTTAGCGATCTCAAGGGATTTTTGCACAGCACTATAGGCATTTACAATTCCCCATCCATACCGTGTATCCTGTCCTTTTTCACCTTTATCTATGCTAGTGGTCTTCAGGATGCTGTAGATCTTCTCTGGAAGATCCAGTACTGGGTACCTACCCCACCCAGTCGCTTCTAGGATTAGGGCAATGATTCCAGCAACGTGTGGTGTAGCCATC
>JALWZC010000086.1:13094-14534 GCA_027002875.1 Desulfurococcales archaeon | reverse complement strand
TACTCATGCCTCGAGAAAAACTCTACGGAGATAAACCATACATCGTAATAAAACTGGATAATGGGTATAACATAGGAGTGAAGATCACGGGAGAAGAGGAAATCATAGTTGTTTCCAAAAAGAGGAAGAGGATGGCTGAGAGACACGAAATAAGACAGAACCTAGCGCTACCACATGTAACATTACTTAGCACCGGAGGAACAATAGTTTCCAAGGTAGACTATGAGACGGGGGCAGTAAAACCAGCCCTCTCAGTACCCGAACTATTAGAATGGATACCTGAAATTGCTGATATAGCTTTTATCGAGGCGAGGGAAATCCTCCAAGTATTTTCTGAGGATATAAAGCCTAGTCATTGGGAGATGATCAGTAGGGAGATCTATAGGGAGATGAACAATGGCGTAGACGGAGTAGTAGTAGCACATGGAACCGATATGATGGCTTATACAGCCGCAGCCCTAGCCTTCTCTATTAGGAATAAACCGGTACCAATAGTACTGGTAGGAGCTCAGAGGAGTAGTGATAGGCCTAGCACAGATTCAGCTTTTAACTTAAAAGCGGCTTTTCTTACAGCTGCTAAAGCACCCTTCGCTGAATCAGTCGTTGTAATGCATGGAGAAACCGGTGATACATATGCATTAGCCCATCGAGGCGTTAAAGTCCGTAAAATGCATACTAGTAGGAGGGATGCGTTCCAATCGATAAACGATCTCCCCTTAGCAAAGATCTACCCGGATAAAGGCATAGTAGAGGTTAAAAACAGGGTGTACGAAGCTAGAGATAAGAGTAAGGAACCAATCCTCGAGAACAAGTTCGATGACAAAGTAGTAATAGTTAAAGCTTATCCAGGATTCCAACCGGAAATAATTGATATCCTAGTCGATAAGGGCTATCATGGGATAGTGATTGAAGGCTCTGGTTTAGGCCATATAACAAACGACGCCGTAGACAGTATTAAGAGAGCAGTAGAAGAAGGAGTGCCCGTCGTAATGACTAGTCAATGCTTGTTCGGGCGAACAGACTTATATGTTTATAGTACGGGCCGCCGATTGCTAGAAGCAGGCGTTATTCCCGGCTCTGATATGTTGCCGGAGACAGCCTATGTTAAGCTTTCATGGATACTAGGTTCTAAAACAAGAGATGTAGTTGAGGTAGCAAAGCTTATGATGATGAATATTGTGGGGGAGATTAATCCACGGATCACACTAAACTTGTATCCGAGGTGGCCGCATTGAAGATAGACTATGAATCGATCGGTTTAAAAGTTGGGTTAGAGATACACGTACAGCTTGATACAAAACACAAGCTATTCTGCCACTGCCCCACAAACCTCGTAGAAAACGAGGAAGAAGACGAGTTTGAGAGAGAACTAAGACCAGCACGTAGCGAGCTCGGCGAAGTAGATCCAGCCGCTGTCTTAGAGTGGAAGAAGAGGAAGAG